>JALZOI010000105.1 GCA_030857245.1 Myxococcota bacterium | reverse complement strand
GCTTCGCGCCCCGCGGCAGGCTGCCGGCACCGGCCTCGAGCGGCGTCCACTTGGTCGCGCCGGGGAGCTGGAGCTCGGCCGTGGTGCCGGTGACGTCGAGCGAGGCGGCGCTGCGGTCATCGCCGCCACCGGCATCGAGACCGCCCGCATCGGTCGCGGCGACCGCCGCGGCATCCGTGGCCACGCCGGCATCGATCATGGCGGTGACCGCGACGTCGAGCGCAATTTCGACGACCTTGCCGATCACGAGATCGAACGTCTCGCCGCCGGCGGTCGTGACCTGCGCCTCGCCGAGCGTCAGCTCGACGGTGTTCCTGCCGGCGGCGGCGGTGATTCGCACCGTGCCGTTGCGCGACAGCGTGACGTCACCGATCTCGAAGCCGTAGCTGCCGGTGCCGGTCAGATCGATGGCACCGAGCTCGACGGAGATCTTGCTCGCCTGATGGGTGCCGCCGAACCGCAGGATCGTGTGCGGTTGCATGGCGATCAGCGCGCCGCCCGCGACCTCGAGCTGCGCTGCGCCATCGGCGGTCCGCGCGGCATCGCCGAGGAAGTACCTGGTGCCGAGCTTCGCCGCCTGCCACGGCTCGTCGGCGCGCTGGCGCTCGACCGGACCCTCGGCCTTCGTGAGCTCCGCGATCGCCGTGCCCTTCTGCTTGCACGCGCCGAGCGCGAGCCCGAACGCCAGGGCGACGCAGAGGAGCACGACCGTGCGCACGGCCTTACTTGCGGAGCTCGAAGTTCTTGACTGCAACGCCATTGGGGTCGATCACGACATCGAGGACCTGCTCCTTGAAGCCCGGAGCCGTCGCCTTCGCCTTGTACGCGCCGGGCGGGAGATCGATCGAGATCGTGCCGTCATCCGCCGACGTCGCCGTCTGACCGCCTGGATCGATCGTGACGATTGCGCCGATGATCGGCTTACCGGTGCCGGCTGCGCGGAGCACGGCGCGGAGCTGACCGGGCGGCAGCAGCGGCTCGAGCGCGAGCTTGTCGACCGCGTTCGGCCCCTTCACGAGCGTCAGCGTGTGGGTCAGCGGCTTCTTGTTCGCGACCTCGATGGAGACCTCGGCGCCGACGTCGTCGAGCGTCGTCGTGCCCGCCACGGTCTTGCCGATCGGCAGCCGCGTCACCACGAAGCTGCCCTTGTCGTCGGTGGCGCCCGTGCCGGTGTTGTTCTTGAGCTTGACCGTGACCTTCGCGCCGACCACCGGCTTGCCGGTCTCGTCGACGATCTGGCCCGAGACGTCGGCGTACTCGATGACGTCGACCTCGACCGGCTTGTCGTTGCGCGTGATGTGGTTATCGTTGCGAACCGCCTTCGCGCCACCAAACCGGCCCGAGATGCCGAGGCCGCCGGTGATCATCGGCTCGTAGGCGACGATGCTGATCGAGCTCATGCTGGTGGCCGCGGCATCGATGCCGGGGACCTTGGCGAGCTCGGCGAACGCGAGGACCGACCACTGCGGGGTCAGGTGGAAGCCGCCCTGGATGCCGCCGCGGATGATCGGGCCCGGCGCGCCGTCGCCGAGGAACAGGTCGAGGCTGGCCTCGGCGCCGACGAACGCCTTGCCGACAGGGACCGACAGGTGAGCGCCGCCAACGACGGCGTGGAACTCCGAGACGCCGAGCGACACCCGATCCGCGAGCGATAGCGCCTCGAGGTTGTCGACGGACTTGGCGCTGTTGTCGAACCGGAAGCCGGCGTTGAACGCGAGCGTACCGGGGCCCGCCTGGATCGCGGCGAGGGCCCGGCCCTCGACCGAGATCGCGGACCCCGCGACCGACGGCGCATCCTTGCCGGGGACCCAGACGGCGAGCTGCGCGCCGAGCGTCAGGCTGCCGAGATCCTTGCCGGCGCGCACGAGCAGGCGTGGGTCACCGACGTAGCCGTCGTCGGGCTTGCCGTCGCTGTACGCGACCCCGAAGTGGCGGTCGTAGCGACCGTCGAGAGCGAGCGCGATCGTGATCATCGAGGTCGGGGCGTAGGCGAGCGCGAGGTTGCCGATGCCGCGACCGAAGCGGTGGTTATCGACGAGCAGCCCGCTACGCCAGCCGAACCCACCGAGGGTGGCGGCGGTGAAGGTGCCCGCCGGCAGCGTGACCGCGCTCGGGGTGTGGAGGCCGCCGGGCAGCGCGGCATAGCCGATCTGGACGAGCGGCGCGGCGGACTCCCGCGGCTCGCTGCTCGCGCTCACGTCCGCGACCTCGGTGCCCGTCGACTCCGTCGGTTGCGCTGCAGCGACGCCGACGAGCGGCGTCGTCCACAGCATGCTCAGGAAAGCCGCGAGTCCCCAGCGACGCATTCGTGAAAGTGTACGCGCGTTTCGGTCACCGGTGCGACTCGGGGTACACGATCGTCAGCCCGGCTAGTCGCGCGTCCCGGTGCTCAGTACCGGAGCCAGCGGAACAGCTCGCGGAGGCTCGGCCGCTTGCCGTACATCAGGACGCCGACCCGGTAGATCTTGGCCGCCGCGCGAACCACGAGGACCGTGGAGACGATCAGGATCCCGAGCGACAGCGCCACGTCCGCCAGCGAGGCTCCGCCAAGGACGAACCGCATCGGCATCAACAGCGGCGACCAGAACGGCACCATCGTCATCACCGACGACGGGGTGCCGCGGGGGTCGTTGCTGATGACCTGGAAGCAGAGCACGCCGATCACCAGCAGCATGGTCACCGGCATCTGGACCTGCTGGGTCTCCTGCTCGGAGGACACCATCGCACCTACCGCGGCATACATCGCGGCGTAGAAGAAGAAGCCGATCACGAAGTAGAGGAGCACCACCGTGATCTCGGCGAGCTCGAGCGGCGGCAGCGTGGGCCCGGCCCCCGTGACGCCGAACAGGCCGAGGATCTCGTTGCGGTACGCGAGCGTGACCGCCCCCATCGCGAGCCAGACCGAGACCTGGACGAGCCCGGCCGCACCGACCCCGAGGATCTTGCCGGCCATCAGCGCGCGCGGCTTCACGGCGGCGACCATCAGCTCCATCACGCGGCTCGTCTTCTCCTGGACGACGCTGCGCATGACGGCCACGCCGTAGAGCGTGATCACCATGTAGAGGATGAAGCTCAGGATGTAGCCGACGAAGAACGCCGCGAGGCCCGACGTTGCCTTGGCGGCGCCGGTGTTGAGCTGCGCGATGAAGTTCGGGCGCGCGACCAGCTTGTCGAGCGTGTCCTTCGGGATCCCGGCGCGCCGGCCACGCTCGTTCTGGACGACCTTGCGGATCTTCTCGTCGAGCAGGAGCTGGACGACCTGGCTCGAGGCGTTGTCGCCCTCGTAGATGATGAGCTCGCCGTCGAGGGCGTCGTCCGGGATGACGACGAAGCCGTTGATCTGGTTGTCGCGGATCCGGCCGACCGAGGTCGCGTACGACGTGTCGGGCGGCACGATCGTCGGGACCCAGCGGATGTCGCGGAGCTCGGCCGCGAGCTGCTCGCCCAGCACGCCCGAGCGATCGACGATCTCGACCCTGGCGCCCACCACGCTCTTCGACGCGATCAGCGCCGGGATCACGATCAGCGCGACCATGAACACCGGGCCGAGCAGCGTCATCGCGACGAACCACTTCGACTTGACGCGCTCGAGCAGCTCGCGCCGGGCGATCACGAACGTATCGCGGACCTGCTTCACGACGACTCCCCGGGGCGGCGCGCCGCGACGGCGGCGGAGTCGCCGACCTTGGCGACGAAGATCTGGTGCAGCGTCGGCGTCACGATCTCGAAGCGGCGGAGGTTGACGCCGGCGCTGATGAAGGCGGCGAGCAGCTGCGGCGGCGTCACGCCATCGGCGAGCTTGATCTCGCAGTCGGCGTGGTCACCGGCGAGCGGCGGCCGGATCTCGCCGACGAGCGCGGGGTTCGCGATCACCACGGCGGCCTTCGTGCGCGCGTCGTCGTCCGCGTACTCGAGCGCGATCAGGCCGTCGAGCGCCGAGGCGCGCTTGATGTCGCGCAGCTTGCCATCGAGCACCTTCTTGCCCCGCGCGATGATGCAGACGGCATCGCAGACCTTCTCGGCCTGCTCCATGAGGTGCGTCGAGAACAGGACGGTGCGGCCCCCGGCGCGGATCTCGTCGACGACGTCGCGCAGCACCTCGGCGTTGATCGGGTCGAGACCGCTCCACGGCTCGTCGAGGATCACGAGCGCGGGCTCGTGGATCAGCGCGGTCGCGAACTGCACCTTCTGCTGCATGCCCTTCGAGAGGTCCTGCACCTTGTTCTTCGCCCACTCCGCGAGCCCGAGCCGGTCGAGCCACGTGCCGGCGCGGCGCTTGGACTCCGCACGCGACAGGCCCCGGAGCTCGCCCATGAACTCGATCATCTCGATCACGCGCATCTTCGGGTAGAGCCCGCGCTCCTCGGGCAGGTAGCCGATATGCGCCGCGGCGTCGCCACCGGGACGCATGCCGTCGAGGATCGAGATGCTCCCCGCGTCGGGCGCGATGATGTCGTTGATCATGCGCAGCATCGTCGTCTTGCCCGCACCGTTGGGGCCGAGGATGCCGAACACGACGCCGCGAGGCACCGTGAACGACACCTGCTCGACGGCGACGTGGTTGCCAAACTGCTTCGTGACGCCCTGGACGACGAGCGCGGTGGAGCCGGTCACGCGGCCGCCGGCTGCGCGTTGGGGCCCAGGATCGCGCGCTCGAGGACCGCCATGCGGATCGCCACGCCCCAGCTCACCTGGTTCAGGATCACCGCGCGCGGCCCGTCCGCCACCTGCGGCGACAGCTCGACGCCCCGGTTGATCGGGCCCGGGTGCATCACGATGGCGTCGGGCTTCGCGTAGGCGAGCGAGCGCTCGGAGAGGCCGAACGTCCGCGACAGCTCGCGCGTGTTCGGGAACCGCGGCGCCTCGTTGTCGAATCGCTCGTGCTGGACCCGCAGCATCATCACGACATCCGCGCCTTCGAGCGCGTCCTCGAGCCGGGTCACGACACGCACCCGCTCGCGCGTGAGATCGCCGCCGATCAGCTCGATGCCGCGCGGGATCAGCGTCCACGGCGCGCACAGCCGGACCCGCGCGCCGAGCTTGGCGAGGCAGAGGATGTTGGAGCGAGCGACGCGCGAGTGCTGGATGTCGCCGACGATGACGACCTCGAGCCCCTCGACCTTGCCCTTGTTGCGCCGGATCGTGGCGGCGTCGAGCAGCGCCTGGGTCGGGTGCTCGTGCTGGCCGTCGCCCGCGTTGATCACCGCGCAGTTGACTTCCTTGACGAGCATGGCGGCGGCGCCGCCGAACGAGTGGCGGACCACGATGGCGTCGGGCGACATCGCCTCGAGGTTGTCGGCGGTGTCGAGCAGCGTCTCGCCCTTGCTCGTCGACGAGGCCGCCGCGCTGATGTTGATGGACTCGGCCGACAGCCGCTTGGCGGCGATCTCGAACGAGGTCCGCGTCCGCGTCGAGTTCTCGAAGAACATGTTGATGACGGTGCGGCCGCGCAACGACGTCAGCTTCTTGATCGGCTCGTTCCCGAACGACCAGTAGTGATCAGCGTGATCCAGGATCCCGATGATCTCCGCCGCGTCCAGGTCGGCGATGCTCACCAGGTGATGTGGCACGCACCTCATATAGCAGAACCTGGTGATATGGTGGCGACGTGTCGGGAGATCGCACCGGCCAGGTGATCGGCGAGCGGTTCCGCATCGATGCCTTGATCGGCAAGGGCGCGATGGCGGACGTCTACCGCGCGCTCGACCAGCAGACCGCGGCCTTCGTGGCCCTCAAGATCCTCCGGACCTCGCTCGACGGTGATCCGTCGGCGCGGCAGCGGTTCGCCCGCGAGGCCGAGGTCCAGGCCCGCCTCCGCCACCGCAACGTCGCCGCGCTGCTCGCGACCGGCGTCACCGAGCAGGCCGAGCCCTACCTCGTGATGGAGCTGCTGCGCGGCAAGACGCTGCGCGGTGTCATCAAGCGCGAGGGTCAGGTCGATGTGCGGCGCGCCGCCAGCTACACGTGGCAGGCGCTCCAGGGCCTCGCGGCCGTCCACGAGGCCGGCGTCCTCCACCGCGATCTGAAGCCGGCGAACATCATGCTCGAGCCGTCGCCCGGCCCGACCGACCGCGTCGTCCTCATCGACTTCGGCTTCGCGTCGGTCGAGGGCAGCGCGGGGCTGACCCAGCAGGGTGCCGTCGTCGGCTCCCTGACGTACATCGCGCCCGAGCGGCTCCGCGGCGAGGCCATCGATCAACGCAGCGACCTCTACTCGATGGGGGTGATCTTCTACGAGCTGCTCGCAGGCGTGCCACCGTTCCGCGCCGCCGACGACCTCGAGCTCGTGGAGCTCCACCTCCGCGCCTCGCCGCCGCTGCTGCCCCTCGCGCTCCAGCCCGCGCTCCAGGGCCTGCTCGATCGCGCCCTCGCCAAGCATCAGGCGGACCGCTTCGCGACCGCGCTCGAGATGGCAGCCATCCTCGAGATGGCCGCCCGCGACCTCGCCTGATCCGGGGTCAGACACTACTTGCACAACGAGCGGTGGCCAACCCCGCGAGCTCCGGTCGGCCCCGGGGTCAGACACAACTTGCACAACCTGCGGGCCGAGACCGCTGACGTCGGTTCCGGAGTCACTGCGCGACGATGGTGCGGGTCTCTCCCGACGCCATCTCCATCCGCTCCACGATCATCGTGCACAGCGGCTGCAACGAGCGATCGAGCGCGCGTCGCTCGATCTTGGCGGCACCCTGCTGCTACTGCGCTACTGCGCGATCCGCGCGTCCGCCTTCTGGACCTTGGCCCACGACAGGGTCGCGGCGACGTCGAGGTCGGCGAGGTCGTGGATCTCGAGGCCGATCGGGCTCAGGCTGAGGATGTACTTGTCGACGACCAGGCTGCGCGAGATCGGGTACTGACTGCGGCCCTGCCGGCGGTAGTCGGGCGTGCAGTAATAGTTGTTGGCCTGGTGCTTCGGGTTCGCGCGCTTCTGCTGCTCGCACTGCTGCTCGACCCACACATCGGCGAGGGCGGCGTGGTCGAGGCGGCCGCGCAGCGAGAAGCCCTGCTTCTTGTCGAAGTTGTAGACGACGAGTCCGTTGAACCAGCGATCACCACCCCGCTCGGTCATCGGGAACGCGAGCGTGCTGGTCACCGGATCGAACATGAACGCGTGGTGATCGTTCTGGGCGGCGCTGTACGAGTAGCCCGGCGCGGTCGCGAGCTTCTCGTGGAAGCGGCGCTTGGGGTGCGCGGGATCCTTGACATCGAAGACCTGGAGATGGACACCGGTGACGCGGCCGTCGTCGGTCGCGTCCTGGCCGATCGTGAGCAGCAGGTCATCGCCGATCGGGTGGATGTAGCTCGAGAAGCCGTTGACCTTGAGCTCGCCGACGAGCTTCGGCTGGAACGGGTTGCGCAGGTCGAGCGTGAACAGCGGGTCGGTCTGGCGGAACGTGACGAGGTAGCCCTTGTCGCCGATCATGCGGCCCGAGTAGATGCGCTCGCCCTTCGCGAGGCCGCGCAGCGCGCCGATCACCTGGAGCTGCTTGCCGGCGGGGCGCATCACGAAGAGGTGATTGCCGCCCTGCTCGCCACTCCGCCAGTCGAGCTCGGTCGTGGCGATCCGGAGGTCGCCCTTCCACTCGCTCATCGAGAACTGGTTGAGGAGCTGGCCGTCGACCTTGCCGCTGGCGATGTACGCGGGGCGGGTGCGGTCGTCACCGAGCGAGAACTGGTGGACCTGCGTGCCGTGCTCCGCGTGGCCCTGGTGGCTCCACGAGTAGAACGGCGCCGCGACGTAGAGCGAGCTGGTCGAGGCATAGACCTGGCCGCCGGCGACCATCGCGCCGACGAGGTCGGCCCTGGAGTCGTTCGTCGAGATCTTCGCGAGCGTCGTCATCCCGAGCTGCATGTTGTTCGGCGGGATGTAGAGGTCCTCGCACGCCATGCGGCGCGTCGTGCCGCCGAGCCGGAGCTTCGGCAGCGTCGCGTCGATGTCGGCGCTCGTCACGTTGGCGAGCAACGTGCGGCGCAGCGTGGTCGCGAGCCGCGCCTGGATCTCCCACGGCCGCAGCGTCTGCTGATCGGCGCGGTAGATGTTCTGCACGGTGCGCTGCGCGAGCTCGGTGAGGCGGGGCGGCAGCTGCGCGCGCGTGTTCTGCACGAGGTAGAGGTCATCGCCGACCATGCGTGAGCTGCCGGTCGAGCCTTCGATGTCGTAGATCTGCTTGATGCGCGGCTCGGTGCGCCGGGTGACGTCGACGATCATCACGCGCGTGCGCGCACCGGTCCAGCCGGTCAGCTGATCCGTCGCCTGGCCCTGGACGATGACCTCGTTGCCGCGCAGGTAGAGCTGCTGCGGATGGATCGTCTTGAACGTCACGCGCGCCGCGACGTCGGTCTTCTCCACCGGCCACGTCTTCGCGATCACGAGCTCGTTGTTGTGGACGGTATAGACGTGCTTGCCGTCGGTCTTGACGATGTCGGCCTCGTCGACGCCGCGCTCCTGCACGTTCGTCGTCGTGTGATGGCTCGGGCCGGGCGCGGCCTCGCCACCGCCACCCATGCCGGTGTTGCTGTCGACGCTCGGCGCCATCGGCGGTGGTGCGGCGTCGACGCGCGCCGCGCGGCCCGACGCCGCAGGCTTCGCCATCGGGCGGCTGGGCCGGATCGGCATCGGCCGGTGGTACTGGTGCGGGTACGGGTTGTAGCCGCCGGCGACGACCTGGTGGACCAGCGTATCGACCATGAGGTCGCGCAGGCCATCGCAGGACCGGCTGCTCGCCATCACGAGCGGGCTGGCGGCGGGCGGTGCGGGCTGGGCAGCCACGGGAGCGCGGTCCCCGGCGAGGAGCGAGGCCGCGATCGAGAGACCGGCGAGGAGCGAAGGAAAGCGAAGCGTCATGTCGGTGCAAACGGGTCACGCGGCGGTTTGATCTACCGGCCTGCCCTGCGCCGCCTCCGGGCCCCCCCGACGCTGGCACGCCGGGATCCGCGCACCGTGGACGGGCGTTCACAGCGCCTACAGCAGCGCGGCGAGGCCGTCGCGATCCATCACGATGCCCAGCCGGCACAGCCGGGCGTCGATCTTGTCGCGCACCGCCGACGTCATCAGGGCGCGGTAGTCACTGGCGTCGGTCGCGCCGAGCGCGGGCGCGGCGGCGCCGGGCTGGTGCCACAGCGGCGCGTAGACGGCGACCGCCGCGAGGGCGATCGCGGCGAGCCGCTCGCGATCGCCCGGCGTCAGCCGATCGCCGGCCCACGCCAGGAACTGCGGGCCGAGCTGGGCATGTGGGCCTTCATCGCGCACGAGGCGATCGAGGACGTCGTGGAGCAGGCCGCTGCCGATCAGCGCGCGCGACTTGCACAGCGCCGGGACGCTGAGCGCCTCGCCGACGCACGACGTGGTGATCGCGAGCTCGGCGGCGCGCATCAGCGCACTCGCACCGGGATCGGTGACCTGCGTGATCCGGTCGAGATCCATCTCGTACGGCACGGCGCCACCGAGCTCGAGCACGACGCGCGTGACGAGCTCGACATGCGCCATCTCGTCGATGACGATGTCGGCGCACGTCGCCGTCAGATCGATCGGCGCCCCGCACTCGACGAACGCGGTGACGAGCTGGGAAAACGCGGCCGCGCTCGCGTACTCGGTGAAGATGCCGTTGGTCCACATCGCCCGCGCGAGCGCGACGTCGGCCTCGGCGAACCGGGCGAGGTCGAGCGTGCCCCACGGCAGGTCGTGCGAGCTCGCGCCCCGCCGGCGCATCCGTCGCTCGGTCCAGCCGCCGAGCATGCTGACCTCGAGCGGGCGGGTCACGGCGTGGTCCCGGCCGTCACGACCTCGACGACCTCCTCGACCTCGTCGCACCGCGGCGAGCACTTGCGGGCGATGTTGCCGACCGCGGGGCGGCCCGCGCGATTGACGAGCGGCGTGGTCGCGCCGGTCGAGAGCTGCAGCGCCGGTGCGGGTGCCGCGATCGCCTCGGGCACCGCGGGGGTCGGGGCAATCTGGCCGGCGGGGGGATTCCTGAAGCCCGCGCTCGAGGCGTGGGGAAGGTGCCGGAGCGGATCGACGCGCGGCGTCGCGATCGCGCCCGGCCGCGGGCGCCCGGTCTGCCCGATGTTGCCGACCGCGGGCCGCTGCTGCCGATCGACGAGTGGGGCACGGGTGGGCGCGGGGGCGAGCTCACATGCGGACACGGAGCCGAGGATCAAAAGGGTCTTGGCGAGCTGACTCATCGGGTGAGGACGGAGCGCCACGTGGAGTGTTAACGCGGGTCATGCTCGGCGCGCATGATCGCGCGCAGCGTCTTCTGGCGACGCCGTCCGCGAGCTCTACGGCGAGCTGCTGGTCCCGCTGCTGGCGGGGTGCGATCTCGTGTTCACGATCGAGGCAGCGCCGCTGTGCACCGGCGACGAGCTCTCCGGCGTCGTCGTGGATCAGGTGCGCTGAGCGACTCGCCGGAGATCGCGGTCAGCGCGATGAACGACGAGCTCGTGATCGAGCTCCCACCGTTCCTCGGCGGCTATGGCGGCATCACGTCGCCCGCTCCGTTCGATGCCACCGGCAAGAGCATCTGATCTCGAGGTCGTCGAGAGCGTCAACGCCGCCGAGTATGGAAGGTCGAGGGCGAGCTCGGGTTCGCGCTGGTCGCCGCCGACAACGCGCTTGGACCGCCACCTGATCGGGGGCAACCACGATGTCCAGTTCAGCGCGCAGCTCGACATGCAGACGGTGCTCGGCACCAAGGGCGTCGTCTATCAGGCCGACGTCCACCGCCACGGGCGAATGCAGCACGACGACCTGGCGGAGCGCGGCCGGGTTGCGGTTGACGCCGGGGTGAGTGCCGTTGTCGCGGACCGGCGGGACGTTGGTCGCGAGCGGCAGCGGCTCGGGGTGCTCGTCGTAGAATTGACGAGCGGGCCGGCGGCCAGGGCGCATGCCCATCTCGCGCGCCACCATCTCGGTCGTCAGGTTGCTGACGAGGGAGTCGCCGACCGCGTACCACACCAGGCGGGGCGGCAGGTGCGCGGAGGTGTTCTGCACGAGGTAGAGGTCATCGGCGACCATCCGCGAGCTGCCGGTCGAGCCTTCGATGTCGTAGATCTGCTTGATGCGCGGCTCGGTGCGCTGCGTGACGGCGACGATCATCAGGATGGCCGGCTGCCCTTCGAGCGCGGCGCGTAGGCGCCGATCGACGCGCCCTCCCGCGGTGCGCGCGCCCGTCCAGCCGGCCACGGATCGGTCGCCTGCCCTTGCACGATGACCTCGTTGCCGCGGAGGTAGAGCTGCTGCGGATGGATCGTCTTGAACGTCACGCGCGCCGCGACATCGGTCTTCTCGAAGGGCCACGGCTTCGCGATCACGAGCTCGTTGTCGTGCACGGTATAGCCGTGCTTGCCGTCGGTCTTGACGATGTCGGCCTCGTCGACGCCGCGCTCCTGCACGTTCGTCGTCGTGTGGTGGCTCGGGCCGGCCGCGGCCTCGCCGTTCCCGCCCATCACGCCCGTTTGATCTCCCGGCCCGCCCCTCCGACGCTGCGGCACGCCCGATCGGGCGCCCCGTGGACGGGTGTTCACGGTGGTGTGGGTGAGCCGCCCGCGCCGGTACGCGGGTTATGCTCGGGTCTGATGATCGCGCGCAGCCTCCTCCTGCTGGTCCCGGCGCTCGCGGGCTGCGACCTCGTGTTCACGATCGAGGTGTTGTTGTTGTGCACCGGCGACGAGTTCTCGGGCGACATCGTCGATCCGACGCGGTGGAGCGTGATGTCCCAGTCGCCGGACATCGCGGTCGTCGCGACGGACGACGAGCTCGTGATCAAGCTCGCGCCGTTTGACCCCGGCTATGGCGGCATCATGTCGGCGACGCCCTTCGACGCGACCGGCAAGCTCATCGACCTCGAGGTCATCGAGAGCGTCAACCCCGCGGAGCAGGGGCGAGTCGAGCTCGTGTTCGCGCTGGCCAGCGCCGCGAATTTCGGAGACCGCCACTTGATCGTGGGCAATCACGATCTCTTCTTCGCCGCGCAGCTCGACTTCCAGAACGTACCCCGCAGCAACGGGGTGGCCTATCAGGCCAGCAACCACCGCCACTGGCGGATGCAGCACGAACCGACCACCAACCGGGTGATATACGCGACGAGTAGCGATGGCAAGGCATACGTCGCACACCGCGAGTCCGAGGCGGTCATCGACATGTCACGCGTCGTCCTCGAGATCACCGCCGGCCAGTACTTCGGCGGCGTCGAGGCGCCGGGCCGCGTGCGGCTCGGTGCTGTCTCGATCTGCGACCCCGAGTAACGCGTCAGTCGCAGGCGCCGGTCGCGCAGTCGCAGGGAGCCGGGGCACCGTCGAGCTTGCACTCGTCGACGGCGACGTTCTGCAGCAGGAACTGCTCGACCTGGCGGAGCGCGGCCGGTTTGCGGTTGACGGCGGAGTGCGTGCCGTTGTCCTGGATCGGCGGGACGTTGGTGTCGAGCGGCAGCGGGGTGCGGTGCTCGTCGTAGAGCGTCACGCCGTTGGCCAGCGGGCCGGTCATCAGCGGTAGGCCCCAGGCCGGCTTCACCGTCGGAGCCAGCATCGGCATGCCCATCTCGCGCGCCACCATCTCGGTCGTGATGTTGCTGACGAGGGAGTCGCCGACCGCGTACCACATGAGGATGTTCTTCACCGGGTTGCCGAACAGCGGGTCCTTGATGACGTGCGCCGCGGTCGTGATCGGATCGTACGGCTCGAAGCCCATGCCGAGGCTGATCGCGAGGTTGAGCTGGTAGTACTCCGGCTGTTCGTACGCGCCCTGCGCGGCGCCGAGCAGCAGCGCCCACGCCGTCGAGCGCTCGAACAGCATCGACCAGTTGCCGCCGGGCACCGCGAGCACGCCCTTCGTGATGTTCGGGTCGTAGGCCATGAACGTGTTGCCCATGATCCCGCCGAGCGAGCCGCCGACGTAGAACGTCCGCGTCGGATCGATCACGGCCTGGCCGTTGAACTGGAACTCCGGCGACGTGGCGAGCAGGCCGCGCGTGATCGACTCGAGCGCGATGAAGTCGATCACCGACTGCGCGAGCTTCTCGGTGATCTGCGGGCCGCGGTTGAGATCGTTGACGGCGAGCGGCGCGAGCGCGAACTGCCGCGAGGTCAAGCCGATGAAGTCGCCGGCCACGATCACGAGGCAGTGATCCTGCGCGAGATCGATCACGAAGTCGTCGTCGAGGTACTCCTCCGACGAGCCGAACAGGCCGTGGCCGAAGATGATCGTCGGCCGCGGCAGCGGCTGGGTCGCCACGCATGCCGGGATGATCGCCGCGAACCTCGCGTCACGCATGCCCATCATCACCGGCGTGCCGCCGGCGTCGCGGCGCAGCACCGACGAGTCCAGCTCGCCGGCGGTCAGGAAGTCGGGCGACTTGAACGTGCCGAGGTAGCGCTTGTAGGTCGCCGCGGTGTTCGACTGCGGCCGCGTCGTGAATGCGAGGTTGGCGCCGCGGTCGCCGATCGCGGGCAGCGCGGCGGTGCGCATCGCGGTGAGATCGGAGCGCAGGTACTCGTCGGAGACGGTGGCGAAGTCCCACGCGAGGACGAGGTCGGCCTTCGCGACGCCGGCGGCCTCGAGGGCCGCGAACATCGCCGGTGCGGTCTGCTCGAGCACGCCGAACCGCGGGTGCCCGAAGCTCTTGCCGTCGCGGAGCGCCGCGAAGCCCTCGGAGATCGGCAGCTCGCCGCCATCCGCGGCCCTGACCGCGCGCGTGATCCCGACGGCGTAGCGCGAGCTCGGATGGAGGCGCGTGAGCGGCCGGATGATGAGCGCGCGCTTGGTGACGTCGACGATGTTCTGGTCGACCTCGGCGAAGAACGGCACGCGCTCGCCGGTCGCCATCTCGACGAGCACGATCGGCGAGCCCGGCGCCAGCGAGGCGTCAGGATCCTGGTGCGTGGGCAGCCCCGCGACCGACACGCCGGTCGGAAACATCGCGAGCATCGGCGCGACGGCCGAGAAGCCGTCCCACCGATTGAAGCCCGCAGGCTCGACGATGAGGCCGTCGACGTTGACTGGCATCGCCTCGCGCGGGATCGCGAGCCGGAAGCCGGTCGGCGACGCGGCGTCGGCCTGCGCGTAGATCATCGACGGCCACGGCAGCAAGCAGCCCTGTCCGCCGAGCGGATTGCAGGCATCCGGGATGCCGCTGGTGTTGCCTTCCTCACCGCCGCACGCCGCGACCACGACAAGCAAAGAGACGGCCCAGGTCCTCATCGTCCGCGACCCTAACACCGGCGGCTCGGGCGCCGGTGATCGTTCCGCAGGTGTGGCGCGGCTCACCTTGTGACGGCAGCCGGTTTTCGTCACTCTCCGCCAGCCGGTGTACGTCCCGCTGCTCGACAGGCTGCTGTACCGCTCTCCGTTCGAGGGCGGTAGCGCCCAGCGTTATGCCCGCCGCGAGCGGCCCGCGTTCGGTGACCTCGACGACCGGCTCCTCGACGCCATCGCTCCGGCGCTGACGACCGCCCGCCGCCTGCTCGACCTCGGCTGCGGGCCCGGCACGTTCTCGCGGGCGGCGCGGCTGCGCCATCCCGCGCTCCAGGTCGTCGCGGTCGACCCGAGTCGCGCGTTCGCGGAC
>JALZOI010000104.1 GCA_030857245.1 Myxococcota bacterium | reverse complement strand
CGTCGGGGCCGGCAAGACCGCGGTCGCCTTCGCGGCGGCGCTCCAGGTCGCGCGCGCCGGCCGGCAGACGGCGATCATGGCGCCCACCGAGCTGCTCGCCGAGCAGCACGCCGAGACCTGGCGGCGCGGCGCCGAGGTCGCGCAGCTCAAGATCGAGCTGCTCACCGCGTCGACCCCGAAGGGCGTGCGGGCGTCGCTGCTCGCGCTGCTCGCGGCGGGGCAGATCGACATCCTGGTCGGGACGCACGCGCTGATCGCCGAGAGCGTCGGCTTCCACGCGCTCGGGCTCGTCGTGATCGACGAGCAGCACCGGTTCGGCGTGGCCCAGCGCGCGAAGCTGCGCGACAAGGGCGACGGGCAGGGCGCGCCGCACCTGCTCGTGATGACCGCGACCCCGATCCCGCGGACGCTGGCGCTCACCGCGTTCGGCGATCTCGATGTCTCGCTGCTCGACGAGCTGCCGCCGGGCCGCCAGCCGGTCACGACGAAGCTGCTCGCCGGCGCGCGCGGCCGCACCGCCGCGTACAAGCTGATCGCCGAGCGGGTCGCCGCTGGCGAGCGCGCTTACGTGGTGTGCCCGAAGGTCGAGGCGAGTGATCCCGACGAGGATCAGGCGACGAAGTGGAAGGACGCGACGACCGTCGCCGGCGAGCTCGCGGCCGCGCTGCCGGGCGTGCGCGTCGGGCTCGTGCACGGCCGGCTCGACGGCGCGCAGCGCGATCGCGTGATGCGCGGGTTCAAGGGCGGCGAGCTCGATGTCCTGGTCGCGACGACGGTGATCGAGGTCGGCGTCGACGTGCCGGCCGCGACGGTGATGGTGATCCATGACGCCGATCGGTTCGGCCTCGCGCAGCTCCACCAGCTGCGCGGTCGGGTCGGGCGGGGCAGCGCCCCGTCGCACTGCGTGCTGCTCGCGCAGGGCACGCTCGGCGAGGATGCCGAGTCGCGACTGGCCACGATGGTCGCGACGACCGACGGCTTCCGGATCGCGGAGGAGGACCTGCTGCTCCGCGGGTCGGGCGAGCTGTTCGGCGCACGCCAGGCCGGCGTGCCGAGACTTCGCTACGGTGACCTACATCAGCACACCGAGCTGCTACTCGAAGCGCGCCGCCATGCGGACACGATCCTCGACGGAGATCCGGACTTGGTCCGACCGGAGAACGCCGCGCTCCGCCGCGCGCTCGATCGCCGACTTGCACAAGTTGTGTACGGCGCCGAGGGTGGGTGAAGACGACAAACGTCGCCGGATCTACGCCGACGTGCGCGCGTTGCACAGTTTGTCGTTGATCTCGTACTGACGCTCAGTACGATGCGCCTCGATGAGGACAACAACGCTGGCGTTCCTGTGTGTGATGGTCGCGGGCTGCGCATGGGGAGCGGGGAGCCCGTCGGGCGGCGACGATGGCCCGACCCCCGATGCGGCGACCGGCGCGGCGGTCTGCGGTGATTCGGTGTGCGCGTCGTCGGAGATCGGCAGCTGCACCGCCGACTGCGGTGGCACGACCAGCACGTGTGGCAACGGCGTCTGCAACGCCGGCGAGACCAACGCGACGTGCGCGGCGGACTGTCCGGCGACCGGACCGGTCTGCGGCGATGGCACGTGCGACATGGCCGCCGGCGAGAGCTCGTCGACCTGCGCCGTTGACTGCAGCGCGAGCGGCGGGACGTGCCCGGCGGATCCGCTCGAGTGCTTCCCGTGTCTGCTCGACGCGTCGCTGTGCCCGCCCGGCCTCGATCAGGCGGCGTGCACGGCGTGCATCGCGATGCCGTGACCGCGTAGCCGCCGCGCGGCCGCTACGAGCGGACGGCGCCCGCGAGCCACGCCAGGTAGGGGGCGTGGCCGTCGGTCAGTGCCACCGCGATGATCTCCGGCACCTCGTACGGGTGGAGCTCGAGGATCCGGCGCGCCAGCGCGTCGTAGCCGGCAGCCGTGGTCTTGATGATCGCGAGGGTCTCCTGGTCCTCGGTGACCGCGCCCTGCCACCGGTAGATCGACCGGATCGCGGGCACGAGGTTCACGCAGGCCGCGAGCTGCTCCTCGACGAGGGTGCGGCCGAGGGCCGCCGCCTGCGCGGGGTCGGGCAGGGTGCAGAGGACGAGGCGCGCGTCGCCGGGGCGGAGGTCGGGACCGGCGTGCGCCCTGGAGCCAAGACCCTCGCTGGGACGTAGGTCCGACACGCTCGCCCTGTACCACGAGGCCCGCGGCGTGTAGCGTCTCTCGCCGTGTTGATCGTCCAGAAGTTCGGCGGGACCTCGGTCGGTACGATCGACCGCATGAAGCACGTCGCGGAGCGCTGCCTCGCCACCGCGCGCCAGGGTCACCAGGTCGCGGTCGTCGTCTCGGCGATGAGCGGCGAGACCAACCGGCTGCTCGAGCTGGTGCGGCAGCTCCACGACGATACGAACGATCGCGAGGTCGACGTCATCGTGTCGACCGGCGAGCAGGTCTCGGTCGGCCTCGTCGCGCTCGCGATCCGCGCGGCCGGCGGCAAGGCGCGCTCGTTCCTCGGCCACCAGTGCAGGATCGTCACGGACAGCGCGTTCTCGCGGGCGCGCATCCTGTCGATCGATGGTCAGCCGATCCTCGACGCGCTCGCGGCCGGCGAGATCGCGGTGATCGCCGGGTTCCAGGGCGTCGACGAGCAGGGCAGCATCACCACGCTCGGCCGCGGCGGCTCGGATACCACGGGCGTCGCGATCGCCGCCGCCCTCAAGGCGGACGTCTGCGAGATCTACACCGACGTCGACGGTGTCTACACGACGGATCCGAACGTCGTGCCGACGGCGCGCAAGATCGAACGGATCAGCTACGAGGAGATGCTGGAGCTCGCGTCGCTCGGCGCGAAGGTCTTGCAGATCCGCTCGGTCGAGCTCGGCATGAAGTACGGCGTGCGGATCCACGTCCGCTCGAGCTTCTCGGATGCACAGGGGACCTGGGTGGTCCCCGAGGAGACTGCCATGGAGAACGTCGTCGTCTCGGGTGTCACGGTCGCGAAGGATGAGGCCAAGATCACCTGCGAGGATCTGCCGGATACGTCGGGCGTCGCCGGCAAGCTGTTCGCGCCGCTCGCCGACGCCGGCCTGTCGGTCGACATGATCGTCCAGAACCAGGCCCACGACGGCACCACGGACCTGACGTTCACGGTGCCCCGGCTCGACCGCAAGCGCGCGGTCGAGATCCTCAAGGACAAGGTGCCCGAGCTCGTCGGCAAGGGCGCGGAGCGCGTGACGTTCGACGACGACATCGCGAAGGTGTCGGTCGTCGGCGTCGGCATGCGCTCGCACGCCGGCGTCGCGAAGAAGATGTTCCAGCTGCTCGCGGCCGAGAACATCAACATCCAGCTGATCTCGACCAGCGAGATCAAGATCTCCTGCGTGATCGCTCGGAAGTATGCCGAGCTGGCCGTCCGCGCGCTCCACGAGGGCTTCGGGCTGTCGCTGCCGCCGAACGAGCGCGCCGGTCTCTAGTCGCGGCCGCGGTCACCGGGCGCCGCCCGGTCCGGCCGGCGCGCGAACGCACGGGGCGGTCCGCCCCGGACCGTGTAGAGTCAGGGGATCATGGGCGGCTGCACCAACTGCAAGGCCAAGAGCGGCTGCGACGACCGCAAGGGCTCGATGATGGGCGAGGTCGAGAGCACCATGGAGGCGCTCTACCCGACGCGCACGTGGGGCGAGCCCGACGACCGCGAGTGGCACGGCATGGCCCCCGAGGAGCTCGCCGGCCTCGCCGACGAGCTGGCGTCCGAGCTCGGCGCCGCGACCTTCGTGCAGCCCGGCGGCGACGACGAGCCCTGCGATTACATCTACGTGCTCGCCCTCGGCCGCGCGCCGTGCATCGTCCAGGTCCGCGACCACGGCGTGCCGCCGCCCGCCGAATGGCACGACACCACCGGCATCCAGGAGATGTACCTGCGCGTCGTGATCAGCCACCGCGCGCATCTCGCCGCCGTCCAGCAGGTCTCGATCGATCTCGTCCGGACCGACGGCGGCTACCTGGTGCGCGAGCGGCCGCGGGCCGGGGTCTACGACGCGCCGCTGCTCGGCCGGATGCAGAAGCTCGTGGCGATCCTGCCGGCGTACGACCTGCTGCACGTCGACTTCGGCGAGATCGCGCACGCGCCACCCGGGTTCCGGGGCGGCGAGTGGCGCACCATCTACGGCCTCGGTGGCACCGAGCCGGCGATCGCGAACTACCTGTTCTATCCGCAGCCGACGACGATGGTCGCGACCGTGCTGATCGATGACCCCGCGGCGCGAGGCGGGCAGGCGTGAGCGACCTGGGCATCGAGGATGAGGTGCGCGCGTGTCTGCGCTCGCTCGTCGAGGAGATCGGCGCCGTGTCCGCGCGGATCGTCGAGCACGATGACATCCGCACCGGCGTCCCGGCGCGCACGCTCGCGCTCGGCGGGGGCGAGTACCTGCGCGTCGAGCTGCCGACCCACGTCGAGCGGACCAGCGGGCGCGAGCCCGAGGGAGAGGCCGCGAGCGGACGCTCGCGGTCGGGGAGTAGCGTGGAGGCCGCGTTCGAGCGCGCGACGCGTCAGCTGCGGGCGATCCGGCGGCGCTGGGAAGCCGCGCGGCTGCCCGAGATGCTGGTCGGTACGAGCGGCGTGCTGCCGAGCGGGGATCGGATCACCGAGAAGATCGAGCACTTCCTCAAGGGCCTCGCGAACGTGGATCGCGTGACGAACGTGTTCGTCACGATCGGCACGAAGCTGGTCGGGTCCGCGCGCGAGCCCGACGAGGTCGAGGCATCGCGGTGGCCGTTCCTCGCGCGCCGCGCGCTGTCGACGCACGCACCGGGGAGCTCGCACGGCGAGGTCGTCGATCCCGACGCCTACGCGATGAGCTTCTGGTACGACGCCGCGCTCGTCATCTTGCTCGCCGAGCCGTACGCCCTCGACTTCGTGCGCCACCGCGCGCGCCAGGTCGGGCGCGAGCTCGCGAATCTCCTGCCGCTGCTCGAGCCCGATCCGTCGTCGCCGGCCGCGATCCGCCGCCGCCCGCCCACGATGCCGTGACCGGGGCGTGAAGCCCGGCACGCCACGCCGTGACCGGGCGCGCGGTTTCGCGTAGGCTGGGCTCGCCGTGCGGTTCCTCGTCGTTGCGCTGCTCGTCACGTCGCTGCTCGTCCCCGCCCTGGGCTGCGGCTCGAAGAACGAGCCGAGCGCGAAGTCGCCGGCCGGGCCGGTCACCGCCAAGCTCGCCATCGCTCCGCCGCTGGTGACGCCGGGCGAGCGCATGACGTACCGGCTGTCGCTCCGCGGTCTCGAGCTCGGGGTCTACGCGATCAGCGTCGGCGAGGTCACGGACCTCGATGGCACGCCGACGATCGTCGTGCAGAGCCACGCGAAGTCGGTCGGCCTCGCGAGCATGGTCACCAAGGTCGACGACTACTTCACGTCGTGGATCGACGTCGCGACCGGGCGGTCGCGGCGGTTCGAGGCCGTCGAGAACGTGCGCGCGGATGGCGCCGAGAAGGAGCATGTCACCGTCCAGCTCGCCGCGCGCGCCGGCCAGGCCGTGCCGATCACCCACCAGCTCGACGACGGGCCGCCGATGAGCGAGCAGCAGACGGTCAGCCTCGCGGACGTCTGGGACTACAACGCGTTCCTCATCGCGCTCCGCACGTGGGAAGGCGCGCAGGGCGCGAAGATCACCGTCGAGGTGTTCCGCAGCCGCTTCCTGTGGCGCATCGACATGGTGCTCGGCGAGAAGGGCACGCTCGTCACCGAGCTCGGCGAGCTCCCCGTCCTGCGCTTCGACGCCCACAGCGTCAAGCTCGACCGCGCGGGCAACAAGTATCCCAACACCGACGAGCGTGACTTCTCGATCTGGATCAGCGACGACGACGGCCGGGTCCCGCTCAAGACCGAGGCCAAGTCCGACTACGGCACGATCGAGATGGAGATCGTCGACTACCAGCCCGGCACCGGCCCGCGGCTGCGCGAGTAGCGGCCGCGCCGGCGCGGCGACGGACACGGACAGACGGGTCGCCAAGGGCGCCGAGGGCGCCAAGCGCGCCATGGATCAATTGAGGACAGACGCTCGTGCCCGCGCGTGTTCCGGCGCACGTGCGAACCTCCCGATCGGATCCTTGGCGGCCTCGGCGCCCTCGGCGGCCTTGGCGACCCTGCTTCCCGGTTCAGCCGAGCAGCGACTTGAGCACGCTGGCGTCGCCCTCGAGGGCCACGCGCTGCATGTACGTGTGGAGGCCGCGCTCGCCACCGAGCTCCTCGCCGCCGCCGGCGCGCCCGGGGCCGCCGTGGGTCAGCGACGGCAGGACGGTGCCGGGGCCAGGTGACTGCGCCGCCATCTTCGACGAGCCGAGGTAGAGGCGGCCGGCCCACGCGCCGGCGCTTCCGACGAAGCTCGCGACCCAGTCGCGATCGTCGGAGTAGGCCGAGCTGACGAGGCAGCCCTCGCCGCGCGCGATGAAGCTCGCGGCGACCGCGGGGTCGCCGTCGTACGGGCCGACGGTGATCACCGGGCCGAACACCTCGTGCTCGTGAAGCGCCCTGCACGCCAGCGGCTCGGCGGCGCGACGCACCACCGGCCCGACGAAGAAGCCAGTGCCGGACGCGACGCCGATCGGGCTGACCTCGCCGGTGCCGCCGAACACGGCCTCGGTCTCTGCGGCGAGGCGCGTGATGCCCTCGCGGACGTCGCGCTGCTGCTGCGCGGTGGCGAGCGGGCCCATCCGCACGTCCTCGCGCGCCGGGTCGCCGACCGCGATGCCGCCGAGGCGCTCGCGCAGCGCCTCGAGGACGTCGGCCTCGCGCGCGGCCGGCACGAGCACGCGGCGGATCGCCGTGCACTTCTGGCCGGTCTTCTGCGTCATGTCGCGCACGACGTCGGCGAGGAACAGCGCGCCGGCCTCGGTCGCGAGCTCGACGTCGGGTCCGAGCACGGCGGCGTTGAGGCTGTCGGCCTCGACGTTGAGCCGCACCGAGTGGGCGACGAGCCGCTCGTGCGCGCGCAGCGAGCGTGCCGTCGCGCTGCTGCCGGTGAAGGCGACGACGTCACCAGGGGCTACGTGGTCGAGCAGCGCGCCGGCCGGGCCGACGAGCAGCTGGAGCGCACCGGCGGGCAGCAGCGGCGCGAACAGCTCGACCATGCGGTGGGCGACGAGCGCGGTCGCTGTCGCCGGCTTGGTGATCACGGGCATGCCGGCGAGCAGGGCGGGTGCCAGCTTCTCGCACAGCCCCCAGCCCGGGAAGTTGAAGGCGTTGATGTGGACGGCGACGCCGCGGCGGCGGGCCCAGACGTGCTGGCCGGCCATCCGCGCGGTGCGGCCGACCTGGATCGGCTCGCCGTCGGGGAGCAGCGCGACGCTGCCGAGCCGGGCGCCGAGCTCGGCATAGTGCGAGAGGGTGACCGCCCCGCCATCGACATCGAACTTCGCGTCGCCACGGGTGTTGCCGCCGTTGGCGACAGCGAGCGCGATCAGCTCCTCGCGGGCGCCGTGGATCGCCTTGGCGAGCACCCCGAGGAGGGCGCCGCGCTGCGCGAACGTCAGCGCGCCGAGCTCGCGATTCCCGACGCTGCGGGCGTGGGCGAAGGCGGCCGCGAAGTCATGGCCGCCGGTCGAGACCTCGACGAGCGGCGCCTCGGTCGTGGGGTTCACCAGGGTGGTGCGCGCCCCGGAGCCCGGCGACCACGATCCCGACAGGTAGCTGGCGAGGAGCTGCATGTCCGAGTTCTTACCGCAAATCCGCTATCGTGCGTCGTCCGAGAGGCGTCGGGGCGCCGTCCGGTATCACCCGCCTGGCGCGCAGGTGTCCGCGAGGCACCGCGAGCTCGGCGGATCTGCGGGATACTCGAATGATGCCGCCGCCGCAACCCAGCGCGTCGACCCCGCGCGTGGTGGCGGCCGCCGTCACGCTGACGCTGCTCGGGGCGGTCGGCGCGTTCCAGGCGGCCGGGGCGGGCGCGTCGTTCATGCGCGATCTCGAGCTCGTGCAGCCGGCGCTCGCGACGAGCCCGCCGTGGCTCGACGACCCCAAGACGCCGCGGCTCGCGCGCCGCGTGTACCTCGTGATCGTCGACGGTCTGCGCAGCGATCGGTCGTACCAGCTGCCGTTCTTCGACGAGCTGCGCCGCGGCGGCGTCGACGTCGAGGCCCAGTCGCACTACCCGACGTGGTCGCGCCCGAACTACGTCTCGATCCTGACGGGCGTGCCGCCGCGCGCGAGCGGGGTCCGCACCAACTTCCACTTCACGCCGGTGCTGCTGGACTCGTTGATGGACCGCGCCCGCGACGCCCGGCTGCGCGTCGCGACCGCGACCGACTATGGCCTGCTGCCGTCGCTGTTCCTCCGGCCGGTGCGCCACGGCGACACGATGACGCCCGACGAGCTCGCCGCGCTCGACATCGACGCGATGGTGTCCGACCCGGAGTCCGAGCAGGCGCTGCGGGCCCCCGGGGCGGCGCTCCGCTCGCCGTTCGACGATGCGCGCTACGTCCCCTGGCCCGGCGGCTTCTCGGAGGCCGGGACCGCGCTCGTCGCGGGCAACGCCGATCTCGTGGTGCTGCTGATCGGCGCGGTGGACGTCGCCGGCCACGCCCACGGCGCCGACAGCGAGGAGTACCTCGAGGCCACCCAGATCGCGGACCGCGCCCTCGCGCGCGTGCTCGCGGAGATCGATCTCGAACAGGACGCCGTGATCGTCACGGCCGATCACGGCCACACGGATCAGGGCGGTCATGGCGGGACCGAGCCCGAGGTCCTGACGGTGCCGCTGATCCTCGCTGGGAGCGGGATCCGGGTGGCGCCGCTCGATGACGCGCGCCTGATCGACATCGCGCCGACGGTCTCCACGCTGCTCGGCATCCCGGCTCCGGGGCATGGCCTGGGCCGTACGCTCCTCGAGGTCCTCGCGCTCGAGCCGGCGGATCGCGAGCGGCGGCTCGGCTCGGATCGGCTGCGCCTGATCGCGACCCGCAGCGTCGTCGCGATCTCGGAGGCGCGAGCGCAGGCCGAGTTGCTCGAGGATCGCGCGCTCCGGCTCGGGCTCGTCGTCGGCGGCGCGGGGCTCGCGATCGTGCTCGCCGTGCTGCTGATCCGCCGGCGGGTCCTCCGGCTCGACCTCCGCGTGCTGCTCGTCGCGGTGCCCGCGTTCTTCGTCGTCTACTACACGCTGATCGCCACGCTCGGCCAGCGGTTCTCGCCGTCGCTGCTGCCCCAGCAGGGGCACCTGACCGGCGCGCTCGTGCGGTACGCGCTGGTCGGCGTCATCGTCCAGCTGGTCGCCAGCCTGTGGGTGCTGCGCAAGCAGGGCTCGCTGGGGGCGCGGCTGGCGGCCGCGAACGGCATCGCCTGGGTCGGGCTGATGCTCTCCATGATCCCGGCCGGGCTGCTCTGGGCCTTCTTCCCGGCCCCGTACATCGTGGTCCCGGGGCCGACCTGGCTCGTGCTGATCCCGGCCGTTCAGCTCACGGTGGCCTGCTCGGCGGTCGTCGTGGCGCTCACCCTGACCGTCGAGGTCATCGTGTTCGCGGCCCGGGCCCGCTACCGCACCGCGGTCAGCGAGCCCTCGGGTTAGGTGACGTTCGGAGCCTGGCTTTGCCGCTTGCTCGCTCGCGGACGCTCGTGCATGGTCCGCGCTGATGATCCGCGACGCTGTCATCCTCGCCGCCGGGAAAGGGACGCGCCTGCGCGCGTCCGACGACGACCTCCCGAAGCCGCTGCAACTCGTCCGCGACGTCCCGTTGATCAAGCGCACGATCCTGACGCTCGCCGAAGCTGGCGTGACCCGGGTCGTCGTGGTCACCGGGTTCATGGCGGACCTCGTCTCGCGCACGCTGCTCGAGGACCCCAGCTACGCGGCTGCGGGCATCGAGATCGTGATCGCCCACAACCCTGACTTCGAGAAGAGCAACGGCATCTCGGTGCTCGTGGGCGGCGCGCAGTGCGCGGGGCCGTTCCTGCTGTCGATGGCGGATCACGTCTATACCGCCGCGGTGGTCAAGGCGGTCGCGGCCAAGGACCTCGCGGCGGCGGACCTCTACCTCGCCACCGACAAGCGCATCCACCACCAGCTCGACATCACCGATGCCACCAAGGTGAGCAGCTACGACGGCCGCATCGTCGACATCGGCAAGACGATCGAGACGTATGACCGCATCGACTGCGGCGTGTTCGCGGTCACCCAGAAGCTCCTCAAGGCGCTCGAGGAGGTCCGGCAGGAGCGGGGCGATTGCTCGCTCTCCGAAGGCGTGCGCCGGCTCGCCGATCTCGGCCGGGCGCGCTGCGCCGACATCGGCAACGCGTTCTGGCAGGACGTCGACACGCCCGCCGATCGCGACCACGCCGAGGCCGGGCTCGCGCGCGAGACGGCGTAAGTCGATCGCCACTGCGCGCTCGGCGCACGGTGGGGCTAGATGCCCCACGAATCGGCGAGGTTCCGATCAGCGGCGCGTCATGTGATACGCAGCGTTCCGAGGACGCGCGCACACCCCGCGTCGCTCGCCAGGATCACATGTGGCGTAGTGCTCCGTTCTGGTACGGGCGGTTTCCACGGCTGACGTTCACGATGCGCCGCCTCTCCCGGGCGAACCCCGAGCGGGAGATGGCGTTCCTCGATGCGCTGTGCGATCGCGCGCGCATCGGCGTCGACATCGGCGCCAAGGTCGGGATGTACACGTACCGGATCCGCGCCCGCTCGGCCGAGGTGATCGCGTTCGAGCCGATCCCGATGTTCAACCGCATGCTGAAGGCGGTGTTCGATGGCAAGCGCGGGCGGATCGAGCCCTACGCGGTCTCGAGCCAGCGCGGCACGGCGACGCTGCGGATGCCGTACGACGGCAAGGGGACGCGCCAGTTCGGTCGATCGACGATCGATCCCGCGAACCCGCTCAAGCACGAGGCCGTCGCGCGCACCGAGGAGCTCGAGGTCGAGACTCGGACGCTCGACGAGTACGAGCTCGCGAACGTCGGGTTCATCAAGATCGACGTCGAGGGTCACGAGATCGCGGTCCTCGAGGGGGCGCAACGCACCATCGCGGCTAGCAAGCCGAACATGCTGATCGAGTGCAACGACGATCACCAGCCGCAGGCGACCGCGAAGCTGGCGGCCTGGCTGCGCGCGCACGAGTACGCCGGCTACTTCGCCGACGGCAAGACGCTGCAGCCGATCGAGCAGTACCAGCACGCCGAGCACTGGGTGAAGCGCGGGATCGAGAACTTCATGTGCGTGCACCAGTCACGGCCCGAGGTCCTGCCGGCCCTTGCCGCCCGCGTCGCGGCCCACTGACCCCGCTCGCGACGGGACGCGCGCAGCCTCCGGCAGAGTCGCGCCGTCGCTGCAGAGCCCCGTCGGACCTGCGATGCCCTGCTAGAGTGAGGCGCGCATGAACGTTCGCACGATCACCATCGGCCTGCCGCTCGCCCAGGTGCGCAACCTCGGCGAGGTCCAGCCCCGGATCCAGCAGCTCGCCGACGGCCTGCGCGGCGAGCTGGCCGCGCGCGAGATCGCGGTGCGGACGGTGCGCGTCGCGCTCGAGCCGATCGGCGAGGGCGGTGATCAGGCGATCAACCCCGCGGTCGTGATGGGCTCGATCCAGGCGGTGTCGCGCGCCTGCGAGGTGCTCGACATCCGGTGGTTCTGCGTCCCGTTCGATCTCACGCGCTACCAGCGCTCGACCACGCTCGACACGATCGCGGAGGTCGCGTTCGAGGTCATCCGCCGGCATCCGCGCTCGTTCGTGCACCTGATGTGCGCGCGTGACGGCAAGATCGCGTACGACGGCATCGCGCGGGCGAGCCACCTCATCAAGTCCGTCGCCGGCCTCGAGCTCTCCGGCTATCACAACTTCCGCGTCGGGGTCGGCTGCAACATCGCGCCGGGGACGCCGTTCTTCCCGTTCGCGTACAGCTCGCCCGAGCTCGGCTTCTCGGTCGGGCTCGAGATGCCGCCGGCGTTCATGCGGATCGTCGGCGCGATGGCGGGCAAGCCGCTCGCCGAGATCCGCGCCGCGCTCCTCGCGGACCTCGTGCCCGCGGTCAAGGAGATCGAGCAGATCGCGAGCCGGGTCGCGGCCGAGCAGGGCGTCGTGTTTCACGGCGTCGACGTGTCGATCGCGCCGTTCCCCGAGGCCGAGGGCAGCGTCGCGCAGCTCATGGAGATGCTCGGGCTCGAGCAGTACGGCGGCCACGGCACGCTGTTCGTCACCGCCTTCCTCACCGATATCCTCAAGGAGCTGATCCGCGCCGGCGAGCTCAAGACCGTCGGCTTCAACGGCGTGATGCTGTCGCTGCTCGAGGACGAGTACATGGGCCGGCGCAACAACTCCAACCTGTACTCGGTCGACTCGCTCGTCCTGTACTCGACGGTGTGCGGCTGCGGCGTCGACATGGTGCCGGTGCCCGGCGACACCTTCGAGGAGGAGATCTCCGCGATGATCCTCGACGTCGCCACGGCGTCGACCGTGCTCGGCAAGCCGCTCGGCGTCCGCGTGCTGCCCATCCCGACGAAGCAAGAGAACGAGATGACGAGCTTCAACATGGAGTTCCTGTTCAACACGCGGATCAAGAAGATGCGCAACCTGGGCTTCGCCGGCGCGTCGGTCGGCGGCGCGCCGTTCAGCTTCCTCAAGCCGCGCCCCGAGCAGAAGTGAGCCCGCCGTGAGCGCCGCATGAGCATCGACCCGGCCGACGTCAAGAAGTTCTGGGACGAGCGCGCGGCGCGCCACGCCGACGACCCGGGTCTCACGAACCTCGAGGACGACGAGGAGCTGCGGGCCCTGAAGATCGCGCTCGAGGAGGCGCGCGTCGCCGACTACCTCGGCGAGGTCGGTGCAGCCGCGCGCGTGCTCGACCTCGGCGGCGGCTACGGCCACTGGGCGTTCAAGCTCGCGCCGCGGGTCGGCCGCGTCCACGTCGTCGACTACTGCGAGCCGCTCGTCGAGCGAGGCCGCGCGCGCGCCGGCGAGCTCGGGATCGGCAACGTGACGTTCTCGCACGGCCCCGCGCAGGACTACGCGAGCGCCGAGCCGTTCGACCTCGTGTTCATCTCGGGCCTGCTGCTCTACCTCAACGACGACGAGCTCCAGCAGCTGCTCGGCCGCGTGCGCGGCTACACCCGCGACGGCAGCGCCGTCGTGCTGCGTGATGGCACCGGCGTCCCTGCGCACTACGAGATCACGAAGCGGTGGTCCGAGGCGCTGCAGGCCAACTACGCGGCGATCTACCGGACCCGCGACGCGTACATCGCCGCGTTCGCGAGCGTGGGCTTTCGCTGCGTCCGCGACGACGACATGTTCGAGGCCGGCTGCGTGCTGAACAAGTTCCCCGAGACCCGGCTGCGGATCTACCGGTTCGAGCGGTAGCTGCCTGCGCGATGTCACCCGTCACCCCCGACCCGGCACGGATCCGCAGCTTCCCGACGGCGCAGGCGTTCGAGGCCTGGCTCGCGAAGCACCACGCGCGCGAGCCCGAGCTCTGGCTCAAGATCCACAAGAAGGGCTCGGGGTTGCCGACCGTGACGTACGCCGAGGCGCTCGACGTCGCGCTGTGCTGGGGCTGGATCGACGGGCTCAAGAAGTCGTTCGACGAGGCCTCGTTCCTCCAGCGCTTCACGCCGCGGGGGCCGAAGAGCCTGTGGAGCCAGATCAACCGCGGGCACGTCGCGCGACTGATCGCGGCGGGCCGGATGACCGAGCACGGGCTGCGGCATGTCGAGGCGGCGCAGGCGGATGGCCGGTGGGAGGCGGCGTACGCGTCGGGCAGCCAGATGCCGTTCCCGGAGGATCTGCAGCGCGCGATCGAGGCGGTGCCGCGAGCGCTGCAGACGTTCCGGACGCTCGACGCCGCGAACCGCTACGCGCTCGCGTTTCGCGTGCACAACCTGAAGACGGCGGAGGGGCGGGCGAAGCGGATCGCGAGCTTCGTGGAGATGCTCGCGCGCGGCGAGACCCTGCATCCGATGAAGGCGGGCAGGAAGCCGAAACCGAGTCCGAGTCCGAGTCCGAAACCGAGACCGAAACCGACTCCGAGACCGAAACCGACCCCGACCCCGAAACCGGGTCCGGGTCCGACTCCGAATCCGAGTCCGCGTCTGAAGCCGAAACGCTGATCCGCGATCAGTTCCCGCCCCACAGCTGGCCGCCGAGGGTGACGCCCCACAGCTCGCCGCCACCGAGACTGCGATACGTCACGGCGAGGAACGGCCCGGCCCCCGCCGTCGCGGTCGCCCAGTAGCGGCGATCGCGACCGAGCCGCAGCCCGACGAGCCCGGTGGCCTCGTCGGCGAGACCGAAGGCGTCGTCGGCATACTCGTCACCGCTGACCCGCCAACCGAGCCCCGCGCGCGCGAGCACGCGCACCGGGCCGAGCGGGACCTCGAGCGAGGCCTCGACCGGCGCGTGGGTGGCGGTGGCGCCGCGGAGCCCGCCGATGCCGACCCCCGCGGTGAGCGCGAGCGTCGCGCCCCCGGCGCCGCGGAAGGCGACGCCGATCGGATGCAGATCGGCCTCGTAGATCGCGCCGTCGAGGTGACCAGCGCGGAGATCGATCCCACCGGTCCAGCCGAGCCCGAGCGCCGACGCGCGGGCCGGCACCGAGCCGGAGCCGCAGCCCGGCGG
>JALZOI010000103.1 GCA_030857245.1 Myxococcota bacterium | reverse complement strand
GGCTGGGTCGCGGCGCGGCGCGGCGGCGCGACGACGGGCCGCGCGGCGGGCGCGGACACCGGCCCCGGATCATCGGCGGCCTTGAGGATCTCGTCGCGCGCCGCCATCTCGTCACCGAAGTCGGTGAACAGCAGGCGCGCGAGATCGTTCGGCGACGCCGGCCCGCCGAGCGTCGCGACCGAGTTGCGGATCGCGCTGCCGAAGCTCATCGCGTTGTCGAAGCGGCCGTTCGGATCGCGCGCCATCGCCTGGATCAGCGCGGTCCGCATGCCGGGCGGGATGTCGGGGCGGCGCTCGCGGATATCCGGGATCGGCTCCTCGGTGATCGCCTTGAACGTCAGGAAGTCGGAGTCGCGATGGAACAGCCGCTTGATCGCGAGCATCTCGTACATGACGATCGCGAGCGCGAACACGTCGCTGCGGCGATCGAGCGGCTTGCCGAGGATCTGCTCGGGCGACATGTACGCGTTCTTGCCCTTGACCGTGCCAGTCCGCGTCCGCGAGTTCGCGCCGCGCGCCTTCGCGATGCCGAAGTCGAGGAGCTTCACCGTGCCGTCGCCGGTCACCATGATGTTCGGCGGCGAGACGTCGCGATGGACGACGTTGAGCAGCGAGCCGTCGTCGTTGCGCGCTTCGTGCGCGGCGTGCAGCCCCTCGCAGGCCTGGCAGATGATGCCGGCGACCATGCGGATGTCGAGCATCTTCCCGGCCTTCGAGAGCCGCGTCATCATCCGCGACAGCGGGACGCCGTGGAGATACTCCATGGCGATGAACCACGTGCCGGCGTAGTCGCCGAACGCGTGCACCTGGCAGACGTTCTTGTGGACGAGCTTGCTCGCGAGATCCGCTTCGTCGCGGAACATCGTGACGAAGTGATCGTCCTCCGCGAGGTGCGGCAGGATGCGCTTGAGCACGAGCACATCCTGGTGACCGGTGCCGCTCGGACGCGCGAGGAAGATCTCCGCCATGCCACCGGTCGCGAGCTTCGCGATCAGTTGATAGCTGCCGAAATCCCTGGCATCGCGAGGGACCAGCGTCCCCGCCGGAATGGTCACGACGTTTATTATGCCCGAACAATTACCCGGATTTAAGGTCGGGATGGCACAGACCGCTCGGGCCGCGCGGAGAGGTGGGAGGACCGCCGACCCGTGGTCGCGTCGGGGTGAACGCGCGCGTGAAGCGATTCAGCGGACTTCGACCGCCTTGCCACAGGTCGGACCCTCCAGGCCATCCCCACCCCGCCAGGCCTCGTCACGATCCGGTCACGTCTCCCGGCCATCGTGCAGGAACGCTGACGAGGTCCTGCACCTCGCGGGGCGGGCGACGGCGCATCCTCGCCGTCATGCAGTCTCCCGACATCGTCGCTGACCCACCCAGGGATCGTGGCGACCTGCTCAAGCACATCCCGTTCTGGGGTGTCCACGTGGCCGCGGTCGTCGGCGCCGTCATGGTCGGCTGGAGCTGGGCCGCGTTCGCGTGGCTCGCCGGCAGCTACCTCGTGCGGATGTTCGCGATCACCGGCGGCTACCACCGCTACTTCTCGCACCGCACGTACAAGACCGGCCGCGTCTTCCAGTTCATCCTCGCGCTGCTCGCGATGTCGAGCGCGCAGCAGGGTGTGCTGTGGTGGGCGGCGCACCATCGCAACCATCACAAGTACTCGGACGAGCCGCAGGACACCCACTCGCCGGTGCAGCGCGGGTTCTGGTGGTCGCACGTCGGCTGGATCCTCTCGAAGCAGCACGCGAACCGCCACGATCACCACGATCGCATCAAGGACTTCGCGCGCTACCCCGAGCTGCGCTGGCTCGATCGCCACGATCTGTTCGTCGCGATCGCGTGGGGCTTCGTGCTCTACGCGATCGGCGGCACGACCGCGCTGTTCTGGGGCCACTTCGTGTCGCTCGTCCTCTCGTGGCACATCACGTTCTGCATCAACTCGCTCGCCCATGTCTGGGGCACGCGGCGGTACCAGACGTCCGACGCGTCGCGGAACAACCCCGTGCTCGCGGTGCTCACGCTCGGCGAGGGCTGGCACAACAACCATCACCACTACCAGCGCACCGCCCGTCAGGGCTTCTTCTGGTGGGAGCTCGACATCACGTTCTACGTGCTGAAGGGCCTCGAGAAGCTGCGCATCGTGTGGGACGTCGAGGGCGTGCCCGCGCACATCCGCGCGAACGAGCACGCGCCGGCCCGCGAGCGGCTCGAGAAGCTCGTGGCACCGACGGCGCTCACGCCCGGCGGCTAGTCACGGCTGGCGGGCCGCAACCCCCGCGGCTACGTCGCGATCGGCGGCGGCGGAATCGCGTAGTCGAAGTACGCGTCGGGACTGCCGGTCTGCCCGGCCATCGCGGCGCGCGCGACGTTGTACATCTCGCGCGCGGTGACGTAGTGGAGGTTCCAGCCCTGCGTCATGTAGCGGCGCAGCGCGGTGTGGAGCGCGCGGCCGCCGTCGCCGAGCAGCGACGTCGCCGTCTTCTCGGTCGCGCCGTGCGTATGGACCTTCACGAACACCCACTCGGGGCGCCCCTCGACGTGGATGCCCTGGTTGATCCAGGTGTCGACGCGCGCCGCGGTCGGCGGGTCGTCGCCGGTGATCGCGCCGTTCTCGAGGCGGACGCCGAACCCCTTGCGCGCGAGTGCGAGCGGACCGGTGATCATCAGCAGCCGATCATCGTGGTGCGCGCCGACCCGCGCGCGCTCGCCCTGCTCGTAGCTGCGGCGCTTCGTGAGGTCGCCGGTCGGCCAGTAGATCTGGTTGACCTTGTTCGGCTGACACGGATCGGGCGCCGACGGGAACGTCAGATCGACGTAGCAGCCGAGCTCGTGCAGCATGACGAGCTCGTCGTCGACGCCACACCACCGCCCGTCGGGGCGGCCATTCGCGAGGCTCCAGTTGCCGTGGATGAACGCCCACCGGAACTGGCCGTCGACCTTCGAGAGGTGGCCGTGCTGGGAGAACGTCTGCAGGTGCTCCTGGATCCGCGGCGCGAGCGTGTGGGCGGTGTCGCCGTCGTGGTGGAGGTGGAACTCGACCTCGCCGAAGCCGGCGCGCGCGAGCTCGCCGAGTCGATCCAGGAAGTGCGGGCGATACTCCTCGCCCGGGAAGAACCAGCCATGCCGCGGCGGTCTCCCGTTGCTGTCGCGGAACTCGTCGAGCTTGGGGTAGCGCTCGGCCCACACATCCACACGCTTGGTGCCGACATCGTCCGGCGCCCCACCCCACAGCGGTTCGTAGTGATCGCAGAGGGCGAACAGGATGTGCCGCGGCCCGCTCGACTGTGACGCGCGCGCACGTCGGACCAGGTGGCGACCGTAGTCGGGGAGCCACGTGTGGAGGTTCTTCTTCCGAAGGCGGGCTAGCACGCAGGCTGCATGTTACGCGGAACCAGTCGTGCCAGATCTCTACGGACCGCTTCTCGCGAAGGCCTTATTTCCAGCCTTCGAAGCCGCGCGGGGGCGACCGACGGTGCCGCTGCTGCGCCATCTGCGCACGACCGAACGCTGGTCGAACGATGCGCTGCGCGCGCTCCAGGTCGGGCTGCTCCGCCGGCTGGTCCGCCACGCCTACTTGCACACGGCCTACTACCGCGAGCTGCTCGATGCCCGCGAGCTGCGGTTCGAGGACTTCAACACCGTCGAGGATCTGCAGCGGCTCCCGCTGCTCGATCGCGACACCGTCCGCCTCACCCTCGACACCCGGACCACCCGCGTCCCCCCGCTGCCCGTGATCACGAAGTCGACGAGCGGCACGACCGGGGAGCCCCTCGTCGTCAAGTACAACGCCGAGTCGCGGCACTGGCGCGATGCCACGCGGTGGCGCGCGTACGGCTGGGCCGGCTATCACATCGGCGCGCGCGCGATGCACTACTGGGGCTTCGGCCCGCAGGCCGACAGCTGGGTCAAGCGCCAGAAGATGGCGCTGGACCGCAAGCTCAAGCGCGACCTCTACGTCGACTGCACGCCCCGCGGCGACGAGGCCTTGCACGCGGCCGTGCAGCAGCTCGAGAAGTTCGACCCGCAGGTCATGGTCGCGTACTCCGCCGGCGCGGCCGCGCTCGCGCGCTTCGTCAACGAGCAGCAGCTGCGCACGTGGCAGGACATCCCCGTGCTCGTCGGCGCCGAGCGGCTGTGGCCGCACGAGCGCGAGCAGATCGAGCAGGCGTTCGGTCCGGCGTTCGAGACGTATGGCTGCCGCGAGGTCATGCTGATCGCGTCGGAGTGCGAGGCCCACGAGGGCATGCACACGTCGATGGAGACCATGATCGTCGAGCTCGTCGTGCGCGAGCCCGATGGCAGCGTGCGCCACGCGCAGCCCGGCGAGTCCGGCGAGATCGCGATCACCGATCTGCACAACCTCGCGTGCCCGATGATCCGCTACGTCACCGGCGACGTCGCGATCGCCCGCGAGGAGCGGCCGTGCAGCTGTGGCCGCGGGCTGTCCCGGCTCGGGCCGATCGAGGGCCGCGTCACCGAGACGCTGCGCGATGGCCACGGCAACGCGGTCGGCGGCCTCGTGTTCAACATCCTGTTCGGGGTGATGGATCACGTCGCTCAGAAGTTCCAGGTGATCCAGCGGCTCGACGGGAGCGTCGTCATGAAGGTCGTGCCGAACGGCACGGAGCGCCTGCCAGGCCCGGCGGTCGCCAAGATCGACGCCTTCGCGGCGAAGTACCTGCCGGGCGCGCCCTTCGAGATCTTGTACGTCGATGACATCCCGCTGACCGCCGCCGGGAAGCGAAAGGTCGTCATCGTCGAGAAACCCGCCGCCGCCTAGGTGCTAGCCTCGGCGGACGTGGACCTGTACCGCTCCCTTCTGTCCAGGGCGTTGTTCCCTGCCTTCGAGGCCGCCCGCGGCCGACCGACGGTGCCTCTCCTGCGCTACCTGCGCGAGACCGAGACGTGGTCGACCGCGGCGCTCCGCGATCTCCAGGTCGGGCTGCTCCGCCGGCTGATCCGGCACGCGTACCGCCACACCGCGCACTACCACCAGGTCCTCGACGACGCCGACCTGCGACCCGAGGACTTCACGAGCCTCGACGATCTCGCACGGCTGCCGCTGCTCGATCGCACGACGCTGCGCGCGACGCTCGAGACGCGGACCGCGATCGCGCCGCCCGCGCCGGTGATCACGAAGACGACGAGCGGGAGCTCCGGCCAGCCGGTCACCGTCCGCTACAACGCGGAGTCGCGGCACTGGCGCGACGCGATGCGGTGGCGCGGCTATGGCTGGGGCGGCTACGAGATCGGCATGCGCGCCCTCCATTACTGGGGACGCGGACCGGCCGGGACGTCGAGCTGGTGGCAGCAGCGCAAGGCCGCGGTCGATCACGCGCTCAAGCGCGACCTCTACGTCGACTGCACGCCGCGCGATGAAGCCTCGCTGCGCCAGGCGGTCGCCGCGATCGAGCGGTTCCGGCCGCACGTCATGGTCGCGTACGCGAGTGGCGCCGCCGCCCTCGCGCGGTTCGTCACCGCGCACAAGCTGCGCACGTGGGACGCGATCCCGGTGCTGACCGGCGCCGAAGGGTTGCTGCCGCACGAGCGCGCGCAGATCGACGAGGCGTTCGGGTCGGCGTTCGATACGTACGGCTGCCGCGAGGTCATGCTGATCGGCTCGGAGTGCGAGGTGCACGACGGCCTTCACACGTCGATGGAGAAGGTGATCGTCGAGCTGATCGTGCGCGAGGCCGACGGCTCCACGCGCGCGGCGCGCCCGGGCGAGACCGGCGAGGTCGTGCTGACCGATCTGCACAACCTCGCGTGCCCGATGATCCGCTACGTCAACGGCGACGTCGCGGTCGCCCGCGATGACACGCCGTGCCGGTGCGGGCGCGGGCTCGCGCGGATCGGGCCCGTCGAGGGGCGCGTCACCGAGACGCTGTTCGATGGCGCCGGCAATCCCGTCGGTGGGCTCGTGTTCAACGTGCTGTTCGGGATCATCGGCGCGGTCGCGCGCGACTTCCAGGTCGTGCAGCGCGTCGATCGCAGCATCGTGTTCCGCGTCGTGCCGTACCAGGGCTCCGGGCTGCCGGCGCGCGAGGAGCGACTGCTCCGCGATCACGCCGCGCGCTACCTGCCGGGGGCGCCGTTCGAGATCGAGGTGGTCGATGCGATCCCGCTGTCGCCGGCGGGCAAGCGCCGGGTCGTCGTCGTCGAGAAGCCGACCTGACTGGCTCGGCGGCGGTCCCGAGCTATGCTGCGCGCGTGCGCGTGCCCGTCCTGGTGCTGACTGGCTTCCTCGGGGCCGGCAAGACCACCCTCCTCAACGAGCTGCTCGCGCGCCGCGCGGCTCGCCACGCGACCGGCAAGCTCGGCGTCATCGTCAACGAGCTCGGCGCGGTCGGCATCGATGGCGCGCTGCTCGGCGGCTCGACGACGCGGCAGATCGAGCTGCCCGGGGGCTGCGTGTGCTGCGTGCTCGGAGACGATCTCGACCGCACGTTGATCGAGCTCTGCGACGCGCATCCCGAGCTCGACGCGATCGTGCTCGAGACCACCGGGGTCGCCGAGCCGCTCCCGATCTCGTGGGCCCTGCAGCGCGAGCCGGTCGCGTCGCGGGTGCGGCTGGCGGCGGTCGTCACCGTCGTCGATGCCCAGCACTTCGCGGCGGCGCGCCCGCTGTCGGTCGCGGTCGATGCGCAGGTGGCGTACGCCGACGTCCTGCTGATCACCAAGGCGGAGCTCGCGGGCCCGGCCGCGACCGCGGCCGTCGCGTCCGAGATCCGGACATTGGCGTCGCGATCGCTCCTGCGAATCGGAGGCACGGCCGAGCACGTCGCGTGGCTCGAGCAGGTGCTCGCCGACCCCACGGTCGAACGGGTCGCTCCGGCAGCGCCCGGCCCGAACGGGCAGGAGCCGGCACACGTGCATGACGACAGCTGTCGCCACGTCGACAATGCGACGGGTGGCGCTGTACATGGAATCGACAGCGTCTGGACGGGCGTGCCCGGCGTGCTCGATCTCGAGGAGCTCGAGGACGCGCTCGCCGAGCTGCCCGCCAACTACGTGCGGATCAAAGGGATTGTGCGTGCGGTGGACCTCCGCAGCGGCGCCGCGATCGAGGGCTGGGTCGCGGTGCACCGCGTCGGTCCGCGGGTGTCGAGCGAGCCGATCGTCGCGCCGGCGCTCGCGGGCGGTCGCATCGTCGCCCTCGGACCTGCGGTGACGGCGGACGCGCTCGCCACCTGTGTTGCGCGGGCCACCGCTTCCGACACCCCATGAAGCCACGTCCACGCAAATCAAGCCGGTTAGGCCCGGCGCCAGGGCCGGTCGCGCCGGGCATCGAGCTTGCTAGCTGGCTCGTATCCCCGATGAGCAAGGCACTCGCACTGGTGACGACGATGGTGATGGTGGCGGCCTGCGGGGACGAGCCCATCCAGGTCACGAAGACCGGCGCGACGGACTACAACCATGGCGCCCTCCGCACCGCCGTCGATGCGTTCGTCGCCGCGGGCCGCACGCCCGCCGCGTACGGCGAGCTCGCGCAGACCGTGCTCGAGCTACGCCCCGGGATGGATCGGTCGGTCGGCGAGGAAGCCGAGCTCAAGCTGGTCGTGCTCGCGCTCGCCCCGATCCAGTCGGTCGCCGCCAAGCCGGCCGCGGAGCAGGTCCAGGAGCTCGCGCTGACCGTGTGGCCGACCTTGCTCTCACCGCAGATCGCCGCCGACGCGATCCTGCTGAAGCGTGATCCGAAGTCGGCCGAGCTGTGGCCGCAGTCCGGCGAGGTCGCGCGCGACTACCTGATGCGGCTGTGCGGCGGCCCGCTCGCGAGTGACTGCAAGCAGGTCGTCCCGGAGTACCAGGGCGCAGTGATCACGGCGCTCGCGACGCGGCGCGCGACCGAGCGGGTGCGCAACGCGGTCTCGAGCTGCGTGATGTGCTCGGCCGAGCCGGGCTGGCACGAGGCCGTGCGGACGTGGGAGGCGCTCGACCGCCTGGCGAACGGCACGATCCACGACGTCGAGCGCCGCGCGTCGCCCGACAACTGGCCGGTCGCGGGCAGCGCCGCCCAGAACGGCTCCGAGCTGCCCGAGGTCACCGCGCTGTGGCGCGAGGCCGAGATCAACGCGACCGGTGAGGTCGTGATCGGCGGCCAGCGCTACAGCGCCGGCGACCGGATCGACGCACTCCGCGATCTCCGCGGCGACAGCGAGACCATCACCCTGCACCTGCGCCCGGAGCTCTCGCTCGCCCAGGTCAAGGCGTTGCTCGCCGACGCCAAGAAGTCGGGCGCGTCGAAGGTCGCCGTGATCGCCCGGGCGCCGTTCTACCCCTGGGAGCGCCGGGTCTACTGGCTCTCGGACGCGGGCAAGACGCGGGTCGGCCTGCGCCCCACCGACTCGCTGCAGCTGCTGATCCATACGATCGATCACGTCGCCGGCCCCGGCGCCGTCGCGCGCGTCGACTGAAGGCCGCGCGATCGAGTGCGCTCGGCCGGCGGCGACCTGGTCGCGCCCGGGCGCACCCTCGACAGCGTGGACACCTGACCGTGGCGTCGGTTGCAGGCCTTCCGACCCGTGTCAGGTTGCCGTAACGGCTCAGATCCTTCGCGATCGGCGTGCGTTGCAGTGGCGATGCGCACAGCAGCACGGGTCACGGTCGGGATCGGGTGTTTCGCGGCGGGCGTCATCGGCGTCGTCGCGAACCTGGCGGGAACGCAGGGCGGTTCGGGCCCGCCGGGTCCGTCGGCCACGGCGCCGCCGCGAGGCGAGCGGGTGGCGGTCGTGCTGCCCACGTGCGGGGACGCGACGACGTCGGGGACTCCCGCCGACAACCCGCAGGCCCGCAGCGCCGCGCAGCGCGGGCTCGACTTCCTCGGCCGCGAGGCGACGGCGTGGACGAAGCAGCACAACTGCTACGGCTGCCACGTCCAGGCGGTCACCCTCGAGGCGATGGCGGTCGGGTCGCATCACCAGTACCGGATCGACGACGGCCAGCTCGCGAGCGTGCTGCGCGGCATGGTCGACGTGACCGGCGGCGCCCGGACCGCCGGCGGGCTGCATCACGGCTCGGCGTCGATCGGGGCGACCGGCAAGCTGCTCGGCGGCGCCGCGTTCGCGCGCTACGACCAGTGGGTCAAGCACGACCTCCGCGACTACATGATGACGGAGGCGACGGCGATCCTGGCGATGCAGGAGTCCTCGGGGCGCGTCGCGATGCCCTGGACGAGCGCGCCGATCGCGACCGACGAGACCCAGGCGACGGCGCAGGCGATCATCACGTGGAAGCAGGCGTACGAGCGGTCCGCCGACGATCGCTGGCTCACCGCGATCCAGCGCGGCGAGCAGGCGCTCCGCCGCACGATCGCGACCTGGAGCCAGACGCCGCCGTCGCCGCAGGCCCTGAGCTACGCCGCGCTCGGGCTCGTCGCGGCCGGCGTCGGCGCGGGCGAGGACGTGCTCGTCACGCTGCGCCAGCGGATCCTCGCCGGGCAAGGCACCGACGGCGGCTGGACGCTCGGCGCCGGCGGCACCGAGGCCTTCGCCACCGGCCAGGCGCTCTACACGTTGCGGCTGCTCGGGATGACCGACCAGGACGACGCGATCGCACGCGGCACGAAGTGGCTGATCGACCACCAGGCCCAGGATGGCGGGTGGTCGCGCGCCGGCTTCGGCAAGGCCGAGGCGATGTGGGCGGTGCTCGGCCTGGTCTCGATCGACGTGCTGACGGTCGCGGTCGACGGCATCAAGGATGGCCAGCGCGTGACCGGCTCGCTCGCGATCAACGTCGAGGCGCGTGACAACCACGGCGGTGGCGTCTCGCGCGTCGAGCTCCACCTCGATGATCTGCCGGTGCACGGCGCGTGCGGTGCGACCACGACGTGGACGCTGGATGCGAGCACGCTCGCGACCGGGCGCCACACGCTCGACGTGATCGCGCGTAACGCCAAGGGCGAGGTCAGCCGCCGCCGCCTCGACCTCTACGCCGGCGACGTCTACCTCGCGCAGATCGGGACGACGTGGAGCAACGGCGAGACCGAGGTCTCGCTGCGCGATCTCGAGGACGGCGCGGCCCACGCGGTCGGCTTCGAGGTCCTGCAGGACGGCAAGGTGATCCACACCGAGCAGCAGGCGGGCGCGCAAGGTCCGCTGCGCTTCGGCTTCCGGGGCGACGCCGGCCGCTACGAGGCGCGGCTGACCTATCGCGACGCGACGGGCGCGGTGAAGCAGACCGAGCAGGTGCCCTTCGTGCACGACACCCAGGAGGCGCAGCGCGCGAACTTCACGCAGGTGCAGGGCTCGCTGGCGCTCCCCGACGCGGCCCCCGCCGCGAACGCGCAGCTCGAGCTCGTCGACGACGATGGCAACGTGGTCGCCCGCACCGTCTCGACGAAGGCCGGCAAGTACCGCTTCAAGAACGTCGAGGGCGGCAAGACCTACAAGCTGCGGCTCAAGAAGGAGGGCTTCGAGGCGGCGGACCTGCCGCAGGCGATCCGCGCCGAGAAGGGACGCGAGTCGACGATCGACATGTCGCTCAAGCAGCAGCGGTGAGCGCCGCGGTCGCTAGGCGTCGCCGCCGCCGCCGTCGTCACGCCCGCGGTGCACGAAGGCGGCCTTGGCGTAGTCACGGTTGAGCAGCGCCATGACGTCGCGCGAGATGTCCTTGGGGCACGCCGCCTCGCACTCGTAGTAGTTCGAGCAGTTGCCAAAGCCCGCCGCGTCCATCGCCGACACCATCGCGTGGGTGCGGCGCAGCCGCTCGGGCTGGCCCTGCGGCAGGTTGTGGAGGTGGGCGAGCTTGGCCGCCGTGAACAGCATCGCCGAGCCGTTGGGGCACGCGGCGACGCACGCGCCGCAGCTGATGCAGGCCGCGGCCTCGAACGCGCGCTCGGCGTTCTCCTTCGGCACCAGGATGTCGTTGGCGTCGGGCGCCGAGCCGGTGTTGGCGGTGATGAACCCGCCGGCCTCGATGATGCGATCGAACGCGCTGCGATCGACGCAGAGATCCTTGATCACCGGGAACGCGTGCGCGCGCCACGGCTCGATGTAGATCTCGTCGCCGTCCTTGAACCGGCGCATGTGGAGCTGGCACACGGTTGTCGCGCGCTGCCCGCCGTGCGGCCGGCCGTTGACCATCAGCGAGCACATCCCGCAGATGCCCTCGCGACAGTCGTGGTCGAACGCGACGGGCTCCTCGCCCTTGCGCTCGAGCTGCTCGTTGAGGATGTCGAGCATCTCGAGGAACGAGGCGTGCACCGACACGTTCTCGACCTTGTAGGTCACGAGCTTGCCCGGCGACTTGCGATCCGCCTGCCGCCAGATGTGGAGCGTCAGCGACAGGCCACGTTCGGTACTGCTCATTTGTAGCTCCGGGTTGCGAGCTTGACGCTCTCGAACGCGAGCGGCTCCTCGTTGCGGATCGGGACGCTGCGGTCGCCGGTGTACTCCCAGACCGCGGCGTGCGCGAACCGCTCGTCGTCGCGCTTGGCCTCGCCGTCTTGCTGGTGCTCGACGCGGAAGTGACCGCCGCAGCTCTCCTCGCGGACGAGCGCGTCGCGGACCAGGATCTCGCCGAACTCGAGGAAGTCGGCGACGCGGCCGGCCTTCTCGAGCGACTGGTTGAAGGAGTCACGCTCGCCGAGGATCGTGACCTCCTTCCAGAACTGCTCGCGCAGCTCGGGGATCTTGCCGAGCGCGTGCTCGAGCGACTGCTTGCTGCGCGCCATGCCGCAGTCGTCCCACAGCAGCAGGCCGAGCTCGCGGTGGAACGAGTCGACGCTGCGGTTGCCGCGCACGTTCATCAGCCGGTCGAGCCGGTGGCGGACCTCGGTCTCCACGGTCTTGAACGCCGCGCTCGTGGTGCTCGCGAGATCCTTCGACGCCACGCCGGCGAGGTAGTTGCCGAGCGTGTACGGGATGATGAAGTAGCCATCGGCGAGCCCCTGCATCAGCGCGGACGCGCCGAGCCGGTTGGCGCCGTGGTCCGAGAAGTTCGCCTCGCCGAGGCAGAACAGGCCGGGGATCGTCGTCTGCAGGTGGTAGTCGACCCACAGCCCGCCCATCGTGTAGTGGACGGCCGGGTAGATCCGCATCGGCACGCGGTACGGGTCCTCGCCCGTGATCCGCTCGTACATGTCGAACAGGTTGCCGTACTTGCCGCGGACCGCCTCGGCGCCATCGCGCTTGATGGCGTCGCGGAAGTCGAGGTAGACGCCGCGCCCGCCGGGCCCGACGCCGCGGCCGTCATCGCACTGCTCCTTGGCCGCGCGGCTGGCGATGTCGCGGGGCGACAGGTTGCCGTAGCTCGGGTACTTGCGCTCGAGGTAGTAGTCGCGATTCTCGTCGGCGATCTGGTCGGGATGCTTGTCGACGTCTTCCTTGCGCTTCGGCACCCAGACCCGGCCGTCGTTGCGCAGCGACTCCGACATCAGCGTCAGCTTCGACTGGTACTCGCCGGCGACCGGGATGCACGTCGGGTGGATCTGCGTGAAGCACGGGTTGGCGAAGCCGGCGCCGCGCTTGTACGCGCGATATGGCGCGGTGACGTTGCAGCCCTTGGCGTTCGTCGACAGGTAGAACGCGTTGCCGTAGCCGCCGGTCGCGAGGATCACCGCGTGCGCCGAGTGCGACTCGATCGTGCCGGTCACGAGGTCGCGCGCGACGATGCCGACCGCGCGGCCGTTCTCGACGACGACGTCGAGGATCTCGGTGCGCGGGAACATCTTGACCTTTCCGACGCCGATCTGGCGCGACAGCGCGGAGTACACGCCGAGCAGCAGCTGCTGCCCGGTCTGGCCGCGGGCGTAGAACGTCCGCGAGACCTGCGCGCCACCGAAGCTGCGGTTGGCGAGCGTGCCGCCGTACTCGCGCGCGAACGGCACGCCCATCGCGGCGCACTGATCGATGATGTCGACCGAGACCTCGGCGAGGCGGTGGACGTTGGCCTCGCGGGCGCGGAAGTCACCGCCCTTGACGGTGTCGTAGAACAGCCGGTGCACCGAGTCGCCGTCGTTCTGGTAGTTCTTCGCGGCGTTGATGCCGCCCTGCGCGGCGATCGAGTGGGCGCGGCGCGGCGAGTCCTGGTAGCAGAAGCACGCGACGTCGTAGCCGAGCTCGGCGAGCGTCGCCGCGGCGGCGCCACCGGCGAGGCCGGAGCCCACGACGATGACCTTGTACTTGCGCTTGTTCGACGGGTTGACGAGCTTGAGGTCGAACTTGGCCTTGGCCCACTTCTGCTCGACGGGGCCGTCGGGGATTCTTGGATCGAGGTCCATCGTCGTCACGCTCCGGGCAGCTTGATGATGCCGACGAGTACGGCCGTCGGCGGCAGCATGTAGCCCACGAACAGGAACACGCTCAGCGCCGGGCCCAGCTTGTCGACCGGGTATTTCGGATGTCGCCAGCCGAGCGACTGCAGCCAGCTCGACGCGCCGTGGCCGAGGTGGATCGAGAGCAGCACCATGCCGACGAGGTAGATGACGAACACGCCGATGTTCTGGAAGCCGTACACGAACATCGAGTAGGCGTCGGCCCGGCCCTTCGGGTCGAGCGTGTGGAAGTGCTCCGGCTGCACCATGCCGATGGTGAAGTGGAGGATGTGGAACGCGAGGAACGCGAACACCGCGAGCCCGGTCAGGGCCATCGCGCGCGTGGCGGCGTTGGTCTTCACCGGCTTGAACACCGCGTAGCTCGTCGGGCGCGCCGCGCGGTTCTTCGCGGCGAGGCCGATGGCGAGCACCATGTGGATGATGAGCAGGGCGAGCAGGCCCACGCGGATCGGCCACTTCACTTCCCACAGGCTCTGCAGGAAGTTGGCGTAGGTGTTGTACATGTCCTGGCCACCAAACATCTGGAGGTGGCCGATCATGTGGACGATCGCGAACAGCACGAGGAAGAGGCCGCTGACGGCCACGACGTGCTTGGCGCCGATCGAGGAGCGTAGGTACCTGCCGAGCCAGCTCATGTCCGTTCCTTGGATGCCGACGCCTGTGACGAGGTCACAAACGCGTTCGCGCAATCAAAAGCACGAACGATCAACTCCTTCAATGTCCGAGGCCCTCGATTCACGCCCGAGGGCGCGTCACGCGACCCGATGCCGCAGCGGCTCCCCGTGGGCGAGCCGTCCGAGGTTGTCGAGGACGACCTCGACGATGCGCGCGAACGCCTCGGTGGTCGAACCGGCGATGTGTGGGAGCGCGATCACGCGCGGGTCGGCGAACAGCGGGTCGCCCGGGTCGCCGGGCTCCTCCCACAGCACGTCGAGGCCGACGCCGCCCAGCCGGCCGGCCGCGAGCGCCGCCACGAGGGCGCCGCGCTCGATGATCCCGCCGCGTGCGCAGTTGACGAGGAGGGCGCCGGGCCGGAGCGCCGCGAGCGCCGCGGCATCGACCAGCCCCCGGGTCGCGGGCGTCAGCGGGCAGTGGATGCTGACGGCATCGCAGGCCCCGAAGAACAGCATGCGGTCGGTCTCCGAGGCGCCGCGCTCGAGCGCGATCACGGTCAGCCCGAGGGCGCGCGCGCGCTCGGCGAGTGCGGTGCCCGAGCGTCCCATGCCGATGATGCCGAGCGTGCGACCTGCGAGCTCGATCCCCAGCGGCACGCCGACTTCGCGAGCGGCGAATGCACGAGCTGCGAGCGGCGCCCGGCGC
>JALZOI010000642.1 GCA_030857245.1 Myxococcota bacterium | reverse complement strand
GCGCAGCACGCTCGATCGGGGTCGACGTCGCGCGACCATGGCACGCGCAGCTCCGGCCGCTCGTCGGCCGGCTCCACGGCACCAGCGCGGCGGTACGCTATCGGCTGCGGCTCGTCGAGGCGGCGCTCGCCGCCACCCCGGTGCGCACGCTGCTCACCGGCAACGCCAGCCTCGGTCCGCTCGGCGCGCTCTCGGGTCGGCTCGCGCACGCCACCGATCCGGACGCCATCATCCTCGACTACCTCGACACCGAGGAGAGCGCCGCCCTCGTCACCCTCCTCGGCCTCTACGAGACCCGCTCGCAGGTCGCGTACCACACGATGTTGAAGGCGCTCTGCGATCTCTACGGCCTGCGCAAGGACGAGTTCGATCGCGTCGCCAACGAGGCCAACTACCTCGCCACCATGAACGCGGCGCGCTCCGACAAGGAGCGCATGCTCGATCACGTACGGCCCGGCACCATCGTCGAGATCGGGCCCGGCGGCGGCGTGGTGCTCGATCTACTCGAGCAGCGCTTCCCGACGAGCGAGATCGTCGGGGTCGATCTCTCGCGCGAGGCGATCACCGCGCTCGAGCAGCGCGCCCGCGCCGGGCACCAGCGGTGGCGGGTCGTGCTCGGCGCCGCCGAGGAGCTCGCCGCCCACGTCCCGCCTCCGGTGGACACCGTCGTGTTCTGCTCGATCCTCCACGAGGTCTACAGCTACACCGAGCCCAGGTTCTCGCTGGCGTCGGTCGAGCGCGTGGTCGCGGCCGCGTTCGCGACGCTGCGCGACGGCGGCCGCATCGTGATCCGCGACGGGGTCATGCCGGCCCCCGGGATCCGCCGCATCCGCATGCTCGCACCCGACCTGCGCCCCACCCTCGAGCTCTTCGTCGCGCAGTTCGAGGGCCGCGCGATCCGGTACACCGAGCTCGCCCCCGACCGCGTCGAGATGACGGCCGCGGACGCGATGGAGCTCCTCTACACCTACACCTGGGGACCGGCGAGCTTCCCGTACGAGGTTCGCGAGCTCTACGGGATCCTGCCGTACGCCGAGTACGTCGCGAAGCTCGTCGAGTGGTGCGGGGGCGACGCCGCCGTGCGCGTGATCGAGACGCCGGTGAGCTCGTACCTGCAGCCCGGCTATCGTGATCACCTCGCGACGCGCATCGAGCTCACCGACGAGCACGATCGCCCGGTCGAGCTCCCAGACTCGAACTGCTTGATCGTGCTCGAGCGCCGCTGACGCGCGCGCCGGGTCGCTGCGCTAGCCGGATCCGGGGATCGCGTGCTCGACCGCGTCCGCGACCTTGTCGCGCTTGGGGGCGGGCAGCAGCTTCATCGTCAGGATGAAGGCCGCGAGCAGGAAGCAGATCACGTTGGGGATGACGATCGGCAGCTTGCCGAGGAAGCCACCGTAGGCGATCCACGTCGCGAACGCGGTGACCTGCAGGATCCACATCCCCGTCGACAGGTCGTCGGTCTTGCGCGTCTTGATGATCCGCCAGGCTTGTGGCAGGAAGGCACTGACGCTGAAGGTGGCGCCAGCGTAGCCGATGATCTCGGGGCTCATGCTCGTCTCCGCTTGCGGGTGTCGTCGAGGTACCGCATCACCACCGGCTCGATCGCGCGCAGCAGGTCGACGCCGATGGCGTCGGCGCTGACCGCGATGTCACCGCGACAGCGGCGCTTGATCTGGCGCGCGAGCTGCGTTGCCAGCTTGCCGGTGGTGAAGTCGTCGAGCACGCGCGGATGGATGTACGACTTGCGACACACGGACGGCGTGTGACCGAGCCGCTCCGCGACGGCGCCGAGCACGTTCGTGATGCACTGCTTGCAGCCGCGCTGGTTCGCCGGCGCCTCGAGCGAGCACAGGAGCAGCGTCGCGCCGAGCGTGGCGGCCCAGGTCCGGTAGTCCTTCGCGGTGAACGGTCCGCCGGTGACCTCGCGCAGGTAGTCGTTGACGTCCGTCGACGTGATCGACTTGACCTCGTCACCCTCGAGATACTGGAACAGGCGCTGACCCGGCAGGTCCCGGCAGCGCCGGACGATCGACGCGAGCCGCCGATCCGTCACCCGGAGCTTGCGATGGACCCCGCTCTTCCCGCGATACGCGAGCTCGAGCGTGGCGCCGCGGATCGTGGCGTGCCGGTCACGCAATGTCGTCGCGCCGTACGAGCCGTTCTGCTTCGCGTACTCGTCGTTGCCGACGCGCAGCTGCCCGCGCTCCATCAGCGCGACCACGGTCGCGATCACCTTGCGCTTGCAGAGGCCCGCGCAGGCGAGGTCACGCTCGACGGTCTCGCGCAGCTTCGGCAGCACGCGACAGAAGTCGACGAGCCGGAAGTACTTCGCCTCGTCGCGCACCTCGCGCCACCTCGCGTGATAGCGGTACTGCTTGCGGCCGCGGGCATCGCGTCCCGTCGCCTGGATGTGACCGTCGGGGTCCGCGGAGATCCAGACGGCGGTCCACGCCGGAGGAATCGCCAGCGCGCGAATCCGCGACAGTGTGCTGGCGTCGCGCACGGGCTTGCCGCCACTCGAGATGTAACGGAAGGCCGTGCCGCGCCGCACCCGCGTGATCGCCGGTGCTTCATCAGAACTATGACGAAGGGCGACGGCCCGGGCGGCGGCGACAGGGTCGCCTTCGACGACCGCGGACGACAACAGCATTGCTCCACGTCGTGGAGCATGGCGCGTGCCAGCCTACGTGGTCGCTGCGATCAACGGATCATCAAGGAGTGAGCGCCGGCTCGTGAGCCCGTCACTCATGCTGCCGGATCACTCCGCTCTGAGAAACGACGTGATCTTCCAGGCGGAGCCGCGGAGCTCGAGCACGAGCTGCCAGGCGCCCGCGACCGGCTCGCCCGCGGGACACGTGATCCGCCGGTCCGTCCCCGCGCACCCGGGGCCGATCAGCCGCGCCATCGCATCGAGCGCCTCCGTGTCGGCCTGCCACATCGCCATCGCCGTGTCGGCGCCCGGCGCACCACCGAGGCTCCACGTGATGTCGTCGGCGAGCTGCGCGCGGAGCGCGGCGTAGTCGCGCCGGGACAGCGCATCCTTGGTCTGCGCGAGATGCGTCGCCGCCGCGGCCGGCAGGTTCTTGAAGCTGCTGGGGTCCGTCTTCGGGAACGAGTCCTCGGGCTTGACGGGCTCGGCGTCGGGCTTCATCGGCACCGCGAACTGCTTGATGCGCTTGTAGATCGCGAGGGTGAGCGCATCGGTGCGGCCGTCGAGCCATGGCGGACGCGCGGCGCCCTTGAGCTCGGTCGGCAGGGCATTGCCGGGCTCCCACTCGGAGGCATGGCCGACGATCCTGACGCGCCACGGCCGGCCGCCCACCACGGCCACCTCGAAACGGATGAAGAACCGCTTGTACGCGAGCCGGGTCGGCTGCCCCACGGCGGCCTGGCCCGGGGTCACGGCCCCGCCGCTCACGCCTTGCCCCGCGGCGATCGTCCGCTGGTTCGCCATGTCGTCCGTGTTGCTGGCGTAGCTGACCTGATGCCACGCGGTCTTGATCACGCCGGGCCCTGGATTGTCGTCCAGCGTCGGGTAGAGATCTCGCGTCGCGTTGAGCGCCGCGGTGTAGATGATGGCGAAGTCAGCGTCGTAGACGGAACGCTTCGCGATCTTGACGTCCTTCTTGCTGCCGCATGCCGACGCAGCCATCGCGAGCGCGACGGCGAAACAGAAGATGGTACGGTGCCGCCTGCGCATGGGTGGACGCCCACGAAATAGCACACCGCCGCAAGCCCGTCGCCGGCAAGCGACCGCGGAACAGACGGCGGAGCTCGCCGCGCTGCTCGCCGAGAAGTGGCCCGACGCGGTCGTCGAGCTCGATCACGTGAATGCCTACCAGCTCCTGGTGGCGACGATCCTCGCGGCGCAGTCGACCGACAAGATGATCAACACGATCACGCCGGCGCTGTTCGAGCGGTACCCCGATGCGGCGGCGCTCGCCCGCGCCGAGCAGGGCGAGCTCGAGGTCGTGGTCCACCGCTCCGGGTTCTTCCGCATGAAGGCGAAGCACCTGATCGCGATGGCGAGGGCCGTGGTCGAGCGGCACGGCGGGCAGATCCCCGAGACCATGGAGGCGCTCGTCGCGTTGCCCGGCGTCGCGCGCAAGACGGCGAATGTCGTGCTCGGCTGTGCCCTCGGCAAGCACGAGGGCGTGATCGTCGACACGCACGTGACCCGGGTCGCGGCGCGGCTCGGCCTCACCGCGCACACCGATCCCGTGAAGATCGAGCAGGACCTGATGCAGCTGCTTCCCCGCGCGCAGTGGACGGTGTTCGCGAACCGGCTGATCTGGCACGGGCGTCGGGTCTGTCACGCCAAGCGGCCCGATTGCGAGAACTGCCTGCTGGCGCCGCTCTGCCCGTCCGCCGCGATCGTCAACCTGCCGCCGACCAAGCAGGCGACGCAGCCGGTCCGCACGCCGGCGACCAAGGCCGCCAGCCGGGGCCGCGCGGCCGCGAACCCCGCACGCGGGCGGGCCTGATG
>JALZOI010000641.1 GCA_030857245.1 Myxococcota bacterium | reverse complement strand
GACCCGACCGCCGTGCAGCTCCACGAGCGACTTCACGATCGAGAGGCCGAGCCCGAGGCCGCCCGCCGCGCGCTCGATCGAGCGGCGGCCGCGCGCGAAGGCCTCGAACACCCGGTCGAGGAGCTCGGGCGGCATGCCGACTCCGCTGTCGCGCACCCGCAGCACGAGCTCGCGGCCGTGGCGCTCGCCGCTGATGGTGATCAGCCCGCCCGGTTCGGTGTAGCGCGCAGCGTTCGTCATGAGGTTGGCGACGACCTGCGCGAGCCGCACGCGGTCGCCGTAGACCGTCAGCCCGTTGGGGACGTGGACCTCGATCCGGTGCTGGCGCTGATCGATCAGCGGTTGCGCGAGCTCGACACCATCGTGCACGACCTCGGCGAGCTCGAGGCGGCGGCGATCGAGCTCGAGCGCGCCGCACGTGATCCGGGAGACGTCCAGCAGATCATCGACGAGCCGGCGCAGGTGGTCGACCTGACGCTCGATGACGTTCCGCTCGCGCGACGCCCCCTCGCGCGCGCGCGTCAGCTCGAGCGCGGTGACGATCGGCGCGAGCGGGTTGCGGAGCTCGTGCCCGAGCATCGCCAGGAACTCATCCTTCGCGCGGTTCGCGGCCTCGGCCTCCGCGCGTGCCGCCTCCGCGACGCGGTACAGCCGCGCGTTCTCGATCGCGACCGCCGCGCGGCTCGCGAGCGCCTCGACGAGCGGGATGTCACTCGTCGTGTAGCGCCGCGCGCCGACATAGCCGAGGCTGATCGCGCCGAAGGTGCGGTGGCCGAGCTGGAGCGGCACCGCCAGGTGGGAGCGGACGCCGAGCCGCAGCATGAGCTCGTGATGCTCGGGCGACTGGGTGTACTGCGCGAGGACCGCGAGATCGACCTCGGTCAGCAGCTCGGCGCGCCCCGAGGCGATCACGCGGGCGCCCGGCTGCGGGGAACCACGATGCGCCGGGAACCGCTCGCGGAGCTCCTCGAGGATCGGCAGACCCGCGGGGTCGGCATGCGCCACCGCGACGCGCCGGATCGACCCATCGTCGTTGATGAGGTCGATGATGCAGAAGTCGGCGAATGACGACGTCGCCAGCCGCGCGACCTGGGAGAGCGTGAGCTCGAAGTCGAGCGTCGCGGCGAGCAGCCGGCTCGCGTCGGCGAGGAACGTCGCCTGCGTGGCGCGCCGCTCGGCCGCGGTCGCCGTCGACTCGGCGTGCTCGCGCGCGACGTGCGCCGCGGTGTGGTCGTGGAACACGAACAGCACGTGGCTGACCTCGCCCGCGGCGTCGCGCAGCGGTACGAGCTCGGCGGCCACCGCGATCCGCCGACCGACATCCGCCTCGATCTCGACGTTGCGGAGGTCGCGGATGTCGTACCAGATCGGTGGGATCGCGATGCGCTCACCGGCGAACGCCCGCCGCATCAGGTCCGCGACGCCTCGATCGATCAGGATCGAGTCCTCGAAGACGTTGAAGTTGGGAGGGGGGACGGCCCCGAACAAGGCCGTGTGCGCGGCGTTGACCAGCACGCAGCGGCCATCGCGCGCGTAGATCTGGAGGCCTACCGGCGCGCTCGCGAAGATCTCCTGTAGCAAGCCCGCCGGCTCCGCCAGCGCGGCGAGCCGCTCCCGCAAGTCCCCCGTCATCAAGATCCCCGGACGATGATGGCGAGCGCCCCCGGTGCACACAACCCGCGCCCGGAACAATCGGCGGTGCGCTACGGTGAGAGTTCCTCTGAAGATGGCGGCGGGCTCGAACAATCCCTTCCTCGCGACGAAACGTCGGCCGATCGTCGTCGGACATCGCGGCGTGCCCGCCCTCCACCAGGAGAACACGCTCGCCGGATTTCGCCGTGCCGGCGCCCTCGGCATTCCCGCCGTCGAGCTCGACGTGCGGCTCACCGTGGACCGCCAGGCGGTCGTGTTCCACGACAGCGACGTCGCCCGGCTGACCGGCGAGACGGGCGCGGTCGCGGACCTCACGTGGGATCAGCTGTCGCGCCTGCGGATCCGCCGCGACGTGCCGATGGGCCTCGATGCGCGCGGAGCCGAGGTCGTCACGCGCTACGAGTGCGAGGAGCGGATCCCGCTGCTCGCCGAGGTGCTCGCGGAGATCGCACCGCACGTCGCCATCAACGTCGAGCTCAAGCTCGATGGCGCACGGTGGTGGCAGGTCGAGGTCGGCGCGGTCGCCGCGCGGGTGATCGCGGAGGCCGGGGCGGAGGATCGCGTGATCGTGACGTCCTTCGATCCGCGCAAGCTCCGCGCGGCGACCCAGATCGCGCCCGCACTCGCGGTCGGCTTCTGCTTCGACGACAGCATGCTCGACTTCGCCGGCCCGCTGCTCGACCGCTTGCGCCGCGGCGTCGCGGGGCCCTACTCGCGCATCGAGCGCGAGCTTCAGCGGCCCGACGATGATCGGCGGCCGTTCCACCACGGCCGCCGCATGCTCGCGCGCCTCGTCGACGCCAACGTGATCGGCCGGCTGCTCCGCTCGCGGCTGATCGGCGTGGAGCACACGCTGATCGGGCGTGACACCGTCCGGCGGCTCCACGCGCAGGGCGTCGCGATCGGCACGCACACGCTGTTCCCGCTGGGCTCGACGACCAGCAAGTCGATCGCGGAGAGCGCGTCGACCGCGACTGAGGTCGAGCGCCTCGTCGCGATCGGCGTCGACTGGATCGAGTCCGATGATCCCGAGCGGCTACTCGAGCTCGTCAGCTAGCGGCGCTGCGACTGGCCCTTGATCTGGCGGCGTGACGACGGGTGCTGCTGGATCACCTGGCGCGCGAGCTTCTGGAGCTCGGGATGGACGCGGAACTGCGGCGCCACGAAGCGCCCGAGGTAGTTCGGATCTTCGTCCGCGAGCGACACCATCTCGGTGCGTGCGAGGTTGCGCTGGTTCGCGGCGAACCGCGCGAACACGCGCGCGATCCGCATCTGCAGGCCGATCTGCTCGGCGTTGTCGCGCGGCAGCTCGACGCTATCGAGCAACGCGAGCGCCTCCTTGCCCTTGCCGGTGCGGGCCCACGCCTCGGCCACGATCGAGGCGGCGAACGGCCGGATCTCCTTGCGCGCCGGGTTGTCGAGGTTCATCGAGTCGGCGGCCTTGCGCGCGTCCTGGGTGCGGCCGAACGAGAGGTAGAGCTGCGCCTTCAGGAGCGAGACGTCGTCCTGCATGGGGCCGGGGAAGATCTTGAGCTCGGCCGACTCGAGCAGCTGGAGCGCGCCCTTCGGATCATCCGACGACATCAGCTGCGCGCGCGCGAACAGGTTGGTCGGGGCGTTGGCGTCCTTGCTGGCGTTGAGCTTGGCGAGCGCATCGCGGCGCCCCTCGGGCGACTGGTTGCCTTGCTGCAGCAGCGAGACGACGCGCCGCTGCTTCTTGATCATGCGGAACGCCCACAGCAGGATCACCGCGAGCGCGATCGTGAGGACGCCGACGATGCTCATCAGCACCGTGCTGCCGGTGTTGATCGCGAACGCCCAGACCACCGCGACGACCACGCCGATGATGACGAGCTGCTTCGTCTTGATCCCACCCTGGACGGTCGGCTGATTGGCCTGGGCCGGTTCGAGGTCGGTACCCGCTTCTTGGCTCACGATGCCTTGCCGTACCTGGCCCCACGTCCGAGGGCAACCCCTCACGCCCCGGATCGACGCCGTGCGCCTTGGCACCCGTGTATCCGGGCCGCTCGCGGGTCGCTCGCCGGCCCGCCCCACCGTTGCCGGCATGGCGGTCGCAGCTGGATCGCTCGAGGTCCTCGATGCTGCCACTTCCTACCGTGCTTGCCGGCGTCTCTGCCGCGCTCCTCGCTGGTTGCGCAACACGGCTGGCCCCCGGCACGTCGCCGGTTGCGTCAGCACCGCACACACCGCGCGCCGCCCCGCTCGGCGTCGATGCGATCCCGACCGAGCTCGTCGCGGCGCCGGCATCCGACATGTCGGAGGTTCCCCCCGAGCTGCTCGTGTACGTCGACCCCGCGACCGATCCCACCCGCCAGCTCCGGGGCGCGGACGGCCGGCAGCTCACCCAGATCGTGAAGGCCGCGATCGCCGACCACGACTACGCGACCGCGTGGCCGGGCGGCCTGCCGAGCGCCTCGGAGCTCGCGGCGAACCATGCGCGCGCGTTCATCGTGGCCGCGACCGTCAGCAAGGTCGAGGTCCGCCGCACCGGGCCACGTGCCTCGATCGAGTGCACGGTCGCGATCCGGATCTCGCCCTGGTACGGGGTCGACGGCGGCGAGGCGTGGGAGACCGCGAGCGCCGCGAGTGCGACCGGCTCGGCGCGCGCGACCACCGGGCTGCGGGACGAGCTGATCCGGCTCGGCGTTCGCGACTGCGTGCTCGAGGTCGGGGAGAGCGTGACCACGCAGCGGATCCTGCCGTTCCTGCGGCGCGTCGCGTCGCGCTAGGCGTCGACGAGCCCCGTCGGTGCGCCTGCGTCGGCGAGCCGCGCGCCACCGTCGTGGTCGCGCCGCGACCCGGCTGACGCCACGCTGATGTGT
>JALZOI010000640.1 GCA_030857245.1 Myxococcota bacterium | reverse complement strand
GCGGTCGCATCTTCATGGTCACCGTGAGGCCGCCCGACGAGAAGCTCTGGCTCCTCGCGATCCTCGAGTCGCCGAAGCTCGACGCCAAGAGCAAGGCGTGGGTCGCGTCGCCGAACGTGGTGCCTGCGGTCGACATCACCTCCCTTCGCAAGACCATCAAGTTCGAGTCGGGCAAGGGAATGTCCCAGGACAAGGGCACGCTGGGCATGAGCCTGCAAACGCCCCGCGCGCTCGGGCCCGGCGACGCCGAGCAGATCCTCGCGCTGATCGGCGGTGGCGGTGGGGCGGCGAGCAAGCCGAAACGCACGACGGGATCAGTGAACGTCAAGGCTCCTGCGAGCGCCAAGCTCACCACGCGCTCTCGAGACCGCGTCGCTCTGCTTCTGTCCGCCATCCGCGACGAGCCCGATGACGTGGCGAATCGCCAGGTCCTCGCCGATTCTTACGAGGCCGCCGGCGACCCCGACCGCGCGAACTTCATCCGAAGTCAGGTCGCCCGCGCCGAGCTACCGCGCTGGGATCCGCGCGTGGTCGCGATGGAGCTCGACGAGCGCGCCATCCGGCGCGACCACGAAGCGACGTGGCGCGCCGAGCTCCCCGCCTTCAAAGGCGTTCGCTACGGCGATTTCGAGCGCGGCCTCGTTGCGTGGCTCGCGTTCGACGACGCCGCACTGATTCCCAAACACATCGACGCGGCGATGACCGCGTGCCCCATCACCGGCGTGATGATGCGCTGGCCCCGCCGCGGGGCGCGCCCGAAGCTCGTTGCGATCGAGGGCCTCCGGTCGCTCGTGGTGAGCGGCACGCTGCTGCAGAACGCCGACCTCACCTGGCTGGCAAAGAGCCCGGTGCTCTCGACGGTCGAAGATCTCACCCTCGAGAACAGCCGCCTCGACGACGACGCGCTCGGGCTCCTCCTCGACTCGCCTCACCTCGGCAAGCTGCGCCGCCTGCGGCTGCCGTTCCACCAGCTGAGCAACGCGGGCCTCGAGCGACTGACGGAGGCCACGCTCCCGCGGCTCGTCGAGCTCGGTCTCGCGGTCGAGACCATGGACCGCATCGGCAGCGGCGGTCGCGACGGCGACGGCATCAACGGCGAAGGTATCGTCGCGCTCTGCGCGTGGGACCAGATGGCGAAGATGGAGCGTCTCGATCTCACGGGTAACCAGATCGGCGAGACCGGTCTGACGGCGATCCTCGCGTCCAAGAACACCAAGCGCCTGACGTCACTCCGCATCCGCAGCGTCTCCGACTACGACATGGAGAACGACGAGCGCCCCGACGTGCTCCAAGCCTTCGAGCACGCCAAAGGCGATCGGTCTTTCGAAGAGCTCGACATCGGCGAGAACGAGCTCAGCGCCGACGCCGTCAAGGCGCTGAAGGCTTCGCCCGCTCTCGAGAAGCTCAAGATCTTCTGGTACGACTTCCACCAGTCGTTCGGTCCCGACCAGCTCGCCAAGCTCCTCGATGCGCCGTGGCTCGACGAGGTTCGCATCCTGTCGATGAACGAGACGACCCTGCCGATGCTCAAGAAGGTGCTGAGCCGGGGCCTCAAGTCGCTGCACACGCTGAGCGTCACGAGCAGCTTTCCGCGGTCGGATCTCAAGGGCGTCGTCACCGCGCTGGCGGACACACCGCAGAAGGCGCTGCAATCGATCGATCTCCTCGGCTGCAACATCGACGACGGCGCCCTCAAGAAGCTCGGCGCGGCGAAGACGTTGCCGTCGCTGATCGCGCTCCGGCTCGGCGCAAACTCCGAGTCGGGCTACAGCGACGACGAAAACCCGTACAGCGACGACGCGGCGCGGGCATTTCTCGAATCGCCGCTCGGCAAGCAACTCAAGAGCGTCGTGGTCGGCATCGAAAAGCTCGACCGCCTACCACGGCCCGACCGCATCACGCTGGACGACGATGATGATGATGGCGATGGCGATGATGACGACGACGACGACGACGACGAATGACGCGACCTGAGGGCATCGTCGCGTTCTGCGTCGGCACCGGGCGCTGCGGCACGACATTCATCACCGAGCTTCTGGGGCTCGAGCCCGACGTCGCCGCGTCGCACGAGCGCCTTCGCCTCGCCGCCTGCTACCACATGTTCTGCAAGTGGCACGGGATCCCCTCCGACGCCGAGGGCTTCCTCGCGGATCGTGATCTCGTCGTGGCGAACGACCTCACGGCTCGACGGATCTCTTTCGAAGCGAGCGCGCTCCTCTCTCACTCTGTCGCCGAGCTCTACGAGCGCTTCGACGCCCGCTTCTTGCTCCTCGTGCGCCGACCCGACGAGTGTGTGGCCTCCTTCGCCGTTCGCGGCTGGTTTCTCGAGCCGATCGCGTGGCGCGATCGCTCGAAGCCTCCCACGATCCCGGACGCCGCGAACCCGCGCCATTTCTTCGGCCGCAACCTCCCACGAGGAGACGAGGCGTTCGAGCGCTGGTCGAGGCTCACGCAGCTCGGCAAGCTCGGTTGGTTCTGGGCGGCCCGCAACCGCGCCATCCTCGAGCAATTCGCCGCGCTACCACCTGCGCGTCGAAGATGGCTGCGCCTCGAGGACTTCGACTACACGCGATACCTCGCGCTCGGTGAGTTTCTCGGTTACCGACCCACCGTCGACGCCGAGCGCTACGCCCAGCTCGCCGAGAGCCGCCCGAACACCGGACCCAACATCCCACTGGCTCTCGACGCCTGGCCCGAGCAAGGCATTCGCGAGTTCGAGGCCGAGGTCGCGCCACTGGCCGAGGCGTTCGGATACGAATATCGCATCGCCTCTTTGAAGGCGGGCGCGAATCCGCTCGCCGGTCCGGCGCGAGACATCACCGACGTGCTCGCGGTGCTCGGCTACGCGTAGCGATATGGCGCGCGCACCGATCGTGCTCTTGTTTCTCGATCAGCTGCGCGCCGACGCGTTCGGCGCGGCCGGGAACGCGTACGTCCGCACGCCCCACATCGACGCGCTCGCCGCCGAGTCGGTCCGATTCGAGACCTGCATCACCAACGCCCCGCTGTGTCGGCCGGCGCGGATTTGTCTGTTGACCGGTCAGCCGGTCAGCGTGCATCGCTTCGACGACAACCAACGTGTGCCGCGCCCCGGCTCGCTTCCGAGCCATGTCGCCGAGCTCCGCGACGCCGGCTACCATACCGCCGTCGTCGGCAAGACGCACCTCCACGCCGGCATCGGCCACCTCGATCAACACCAGTCATCATTGGAGGCGTGGGGCTATCGCGACATCGTCGAGCTCCCCGACGCGCAGCTGCACCAGTTGCGAAGCGCCCACTCGGATTGGCTCACCGCCACAACGCGGCCCGGCGACACCGACAAGCACGTCCGGTGGAAAGACTTCGTCGCGAACCACCGGCCTTCCGCGGATCCTCCCGACGCCGCGCCGTGGCACCTCGCCACCGAAGACCACCTCGATAGCTTCTGCGCTCGTCGCGCCGTGGAGATCGTACGCGCACCCCGTTGCGATCGTCCGCTCTACCTCCAGGTCTGCTTTCCCGGACCACACCCGCCGTTCGACCCCACGAGCGAGTACCTGCTCGATCCACAACACGACGTGCCCGCACCCATCAGCGGCCCGCGCAGTGGCCCCGTCGCTCCGATGGAGCTGCGCTACCGCCGCGCCCAGCGGCGATGGACCGCCGACGACATCGCCCGCTCACGCCGCGCCTACTTCGGCAAGGTCGCCCTCGTCGACGCAGGCATCGGCCGTGTCCTCGCCGCCCTCGCGGAGACGCGCCTCGACGAGCGAGCCTGGATCATCCTCACGGCCGATCACGGCGAGCTCCTCGGCGATCACGGCTTCCACGGCAAGGTCTTGCCCTTCGAATCTTCGATCCGCATTCCGCTCCTCATCCGGCCACCCGGCGGCACGACGGCTCGTGTCGATCGCGGCGTCACGGAGCTCCTCGATGTCGTCGCCACCGTGCGCGGCGTCGCCGGCATCGAGGCAGGTGGTTGGGGCTCGAGCCTCGTGGATCGCGTGCGCGCGTCTTCTCCCCCTTCTCCCCGCTCGGTCGTCTTTCAGAACCTCGGCTACGTCGGGCTCCGCACCCCCGAGCTCACGATGACCTGGGACGCTCGCACCGGCGACCCGCTCGAGCTCTTCGATCGCACCGTCGACCCCCACCAATTCGAAAACCGTGTCGATGATCCTGGTTACAAGGACTCGATGCGGGCCGGCTGGGACGCAGTGGTACGCGAGCGAGCACGCTCGAGGACGTGATGCAGGCTGTCCGTCGAACGTCTACGAGCGAGCGCGGATGAAACTGTCCCGCATCTAGGAAGTATCGCCTTTGCTGTCGACCAAGCGGCCACACCGCTCGTCCGCTGCTCAGAAAATGGTGCGACCTGTCATCGCTCGATTACATCATCGCTCTTAGAGTTGGTTGCGCTGTCAAGACTCGGTGTGCGCAGCGGTATGTCGATGGCGCTGCACCAACGTCTGCGCGCGCAACCGTTGTTTGCGTGCGTGCGCGATGTGGCGGACGATAGC
>JALZOI010000639.1 GCA_030857245.1 Myxococcota bacterium | reverse complement strand
GCCGATCACGATCGCGACGCCCGCGAGGGCGGCGGCCGCGAGCCGCGCCGACGGTGCACGCGCGTGGGCGGTCGCGAAGGCGAGTGCCCAGATCGCGCCGGCGGCGGCGAGCATGGCGGGCCCCGCAAACCCGGCGGCGTCGCGAAACGGCGGCGCGAGGAGGAGCAGCAGGGCGCCGATCACGCCTGCGACGGGATCGCGCGGGCGCAGCGCGCGGGCGGCGCGGATCACACCGGCCAGCACCACGGCGCCGAGCACGGCGTTGAGGAGCGCGAGCCGGAACCCGGGCTCGCCGACGGGAAGGTAGGCGGCGACCGTCGCGAGCACGCCATGCAGCGGCGCGCTCGCGGAGCGCTCGAGCTGCGTGGCGAGCACGGCGGCGTGCGAGCCGTCGGTCCAGCCGGGCCCACCCGCGGCGCCGAAGATCAGCACGGCGAGCCCGACCACGATCACGGCGCGCTCGACGTTGCACCAGCGCTGCGAGTCCGGACGATCCATCGCGCCGCAGCCTGCCACGAACGGAACGACATCAGATAGGATGAGCGCGCGGGCATGGCCTCTATCCGGATCGTCGACGACTGGCTACGCAGTCCGGCCTCGCCGCCGAGTCACTACCGATCCGTGATGGTGATCGCCGAGAAGTGGGGCGAGCAACGCGTGTTGATGCGCGCGTACGCCGAGAGCCGCGACCAGATCCGACCGACGATCACGCTGCACGGCAGCGAGCTCGCGATCGGACCGGCGGGGCTCGACTCGAACGGCCCGTGGGGCGTCCACGTCGGCGAGCACCCCGACGGTCGGGCGCAGGAGATCAAGACGCAGCTCGAAGCGGCCGCGCGGCGGCTCGCGGGCTCGAAGGGCAACCCGCCGCGGCTCCTGGACGAGGAGCCGACCTTCGAGCGCGAGCCCACGGCGAACTGGGGACCGGGCGCGCCGCGGATGCTGCCGAAGCGCCCCGATGTGAACGTCCATACGCCGCAGATCGACTTCGTCGCGCCCGTCGGTGCGGCGCGGATCCCCCACGCGCAGACGGCGACGTACGTACCGCAGAGCCAGGCCGCGCACCGCGCGCCCTCGCAGCATCCGGTGTCGACGCCGACGAACCCCGAGGTCCGGATCACGCCGATGCCGATGCCGCGGTCGCGGTCGCGCACGCGCCAGCCGCTGCTCGGTGGCAACCGTGGCACCGCGCTCGGCTACACGTCGGGATCGGGAGCGCAGTCGGCGGTCGTGCGGCTCGGCCTGGCGCCGGCCGTGTCGGCGCAGCTCGGGTGGCTGGTCGATCGGGTCGTGCCCCACGACTTCCACATCGATGCCGGCGAGCGTCGCGTGCTCAACGAGCTCGGCGAGCGCGAGCTGACCGCGTGCACGATCGGGCAGATGCTGGACCTCTCCGATGCCGTCAGCTTCATGGAAGAGCTGACCCGCAAGCTCGAGAGCTTCAACATCGATCTGGTCGAGCCCGGCGAACCGCACGGTGGTGAGCCGACGTACCGGCTGCGACGTTCGCGAACGTAACGGCGCCGCACCGGCGGGCGCCCGTGCCTGCTACGAGGGGCTCTGGCGTGGTGCGCACCCGCGCCGCTCGGGGGCCGGTCGACCGCCTGACGTTTCCGTTCACGTTTACGTCTAGGTTTGCGGTTGGCCTGCGCGGACGTGTGGTAAGCCCGCCTGCCCCCATGCAGGTACGCATCGAAGACGTTTCGCCCGTCGAGAAGAAGATGTTCGTCGAGATTCCGTGGGAGACGGTGAGTCAGCGGCTCGGCAACGCTTACAAGGAGCTCTCCAAGGGCGTCGCCCTCAAGGGCTTTCGCAAGGGCAAGGTCCCGCGCCCGGTGCTCGAGCAGGTCTATGGCCAGCGCGTGAACGCCGAGGTCGCCTACGAGCTCGTCCGCGAGTCCTTCTTCCGCGCCAACCAGGAGCACCAGCTCGCTGCCGTGGCCGAGCCCCGCGTCGAGGAGGCTGCCGCGATCAAGAAGGGTCAGCCCTTCACGTTCGCCGCGATCATCGAGGTCCGTGGCGAAGTGACCCCGCAGGACTACAAGGGGCTCGAGATCGAGAAGCGCAAGCTGACGGTCGCCGACGAGACGGTCGAGGAGGCCCTCGCGGCGCTCCGCCGCGAGCACACCGAGCTCCGCCCCATCGAGGGCCGTGACGTCACGGCGGCCGGCGACATCGTCGGGCTGTCGGTGGCCGGCACGATCGGCGAGCACCAGATCAACCAGCCGCAGTTCGCGGTCGATCTCGACGACGAGGAGCGCGAGCCGCTCCCGGGTCTGCGCCACGTGCTGCTCGGGCTGCCGATCGACACCAAGGACAAGACGGTCGAGATCCAGGTCCCCGAGGATCACAAGGACGAGTCGATCCGGGGACGCGTCGCGAAGCTGACGCTGACGATCCTCGAGGTCCGCGCGAAGGAGGTCCCCGCGCTCGACGACGAGTTCGCGAAGGACACCGGCAAGGCGGACACGCTCGACGGTCTCAAGGCGGCGCTCCGCAAGGAGATCGAGGACCGCGAGCTGGAGACGATCAACCGCGAGGCGCAGGAAGGTGCGCTGCGCGAGCTGATCAAGAAGAACCAGATCCCGGTCGCCGCGTCGCTCGTCGAGCGCGCCGTCGAGATGCAGTACCAGCGGCTCCGCCAGATGCTCGGCATGAAGCCCGAGCGCAACAACCCGACCGCCGGGCTGTCGGATGAGCTGCGCGAGAAGATGCGGCCGCAGGGCGCGGACGAGGTCCGTGGGCAGCTGCTGCTCGAGGCGATCGCCGACAAGGAGAACATCGCGGTCACCGACGATGAGCTGACGAAGCACATCGAGGAGACGGCGAAGTCGCGCAACGTCGCGGCCGCGAAGCTGCGCGCCGAGTGGCAGCGCGACGGGCGCGTCGACAACGTCACGTACTCGCTGCGGCAGGACAAGGTCCTCAAGTTCCTGGTCGACAACGCGACGGTGACCGAGGTCGAGAAGCTCTCGCAGGCTGGCACCCAGCTGCCCGAGGCGCCGTCGGGCGAGCACGCACACGAGCACGAGCACGAGCACGGTCCGGACTGCAATCACTGACCCGACGATGCGACCAGGCCGGCTGCGCGCGAAGCCCGTGAGCTCGCGTAGTTGACGCCGCGCCCGACGCCCGCAGGTGCTTGTCGGGCGTTCGGCGAGCAGGCGCCCGGTCTGACCGCGGGTCAAAAGGGGCACCGCGGCGTCGACGAGGATATAACTCCACCATGGAGACCGATCCGACCGAGACGTCGCTCTCGGGGGTGAAACATCCAACCATGGCCGAGCTCAAGGACCCCGCGCACCCCGCGCACGTCAGCGAGCACCTGGCGAGCTGTTCGATGTGTCGCTCGGTCGTGGACGCTATGGACGCCAGCGTCGAGCACGGCGCCCCGATCCCGCTCGATCTCCCGAAGGGGCTGGTCAGCGAGGCCGCGTTCCGGTGGCCCGCCGACCCGATCGCGCGCGGCGGCATGGCGCAGATCTTCGAGGGCGAGGACCGCCGGCTCGGCCGCACCGTGATCCTCAAGGCGCCGCGCGAGGGCGAGGAGCTGCCGCCCGGCATGGCCGACCTGTTCCAGCGCCGGGTCAGCGCCGAGGCGCGGATCCTCGCGAAGCTGCAGCACCCGTCGATCGTCACGATCTACGAGCTCGGCAAGGCCACCGTCGGCTGGCCGTTCTGCGTGCTCGAGCGCGTCGACGGCATCTCGCTGCGCGATCGGCTCGAGGAGCTGCTCGAGGCGGAGGCCGGCGACGGCGTGCCGCGGACGCGCGAGCGACTCGAGTTGCTGTCGAACCTGGTCGCGATCGCGGAGGCGCTCGCGTACGCGCACGAGCGGCGGATCGTCCATCGCGACTGCACGCCGAACAACATCATCCTCGGCAAGCGTGGCGAGGCGACGCTGATCGACTGGGGGATCGCGCGCGATCTCGACGGGCCGGGTGGCGGCGACACCGTGTCGCTCGACGATCAGTCGCCGTCGTCGACGGGTCGCATGGTCACGATCAGCGCGGGCACGCCGCCGTACCTGCCGCTCGAGCAGAGCCAGGGCCGGGCCGCGGATCCGAGCTTCGATGTCTACAGCTTCGGCATCACGCTCTACGAGGTGATCGCCGGCAAGGCGCCCTTCGACTGGCGGCCCGTCGACAGCCAGGGCGAGCGCGCCCGCCAGCTCTCGGCGTTCCTCGACTGGCTGAAGAACCGCGAGCCCGTGGCGCCGGCCTCACCGCGCGATCCCGAGCTGTCGGGGATCATCGCGCGGGCGATGACGCCCGATCCGACGCACCGGTTCACCGCCGACGAGCTGGTGCGGGCGCTCAAGCAGTACCTGACCGGCGACCTCGTGTTCTCGCATCGCTACTCGCGGATCGGCCGGCTCGCGCGCTGGGCGCGCCGCCACAAGGCTCCGACCGTCGCGATCGGCGCGCTCGTGGTGTTCGCGATCGCCGGCGCGCTCGTGTGGGCGCAGCTCTCGCGCGCCGCGCGCGAGGAGGCCGAGC
>JALZOI010000102.1 GCA_030857245.1 Myxococcota bacterium | reverse complement strand
GCGGCGGGGCGGTGCCGGTCGCGGCCAGCGCGATGTAGAGCGCCGGGCTGGTCGCCGCGACGACGCCGAAGATGATGGCGGGTGCGACCATCAGCGGGGTCAGGGTCTGCGCGCGGATCGCCAGGATGCCGCCGATCGCGACCGGGCCGAGGGCGGCGAGGGCGAGGGCGACCGCGCGCCGGACCTCGGCGGTGCCTCCGGCGGCGCCGCGAAGCAGGAAGGGTGACTGGGCTCGAGCTGACAAGGTTGCCTCCATCCCGGTGTAACCCCCCGAGGTGGGGAGGCGCGGCGCACGGGCCGTGGAGGTCTGGCCGAGGAGTTGTGGAGATTCCGTGCAGACCTGTCAGCGGGTGGCGACAGCTTCACGACGAAAGAGTGCGACGCGTCCCCCGGGATCGCGCGTTGAGAGAGACATGCCCCCACGGACTCGATCGGCGCGCGCGGCCCGCTTCGCCGCCTATGCCCTCCTCGGCTCGATGACCCTCGCGGCGTGCAACAAGCACGCGGACCACCGGCCCTCGCAGGCGACCTCGGCGGGCGCGCCCGCTCCCGCGGGCGACGTGCAGGAGGCCCGCAAGCAGCGGGCGCCAGTCGACGAGCCGCTGACGCTCGCGCCGGCGATCGCCGATCGCAAGGTGATCCGCACCGGCCACATCAGCCTCGTGGTCGGCACCTACGACGGGGCGCGGGCCAAGCTCGACGCGCTGCTCCAGCAGGCCGGCGGCTACGTCGACTCCACCCAGGTCCACCACCACCAGGGTGCGGTGTCGAGCGCGACGCTCGTGCTCCGGATCCCGGCCGGCGCGTTCGCCACGCTGCTGCCCGCGCTGCGCACGCTCGGCGAGATCGCGAGCGAGAGCACGAACGCCGAGGACGTCACCGATCAGTACGTCGATCTCGCGGCTCGCCTCGCCAGCGCGAAGGTGCTGGAGCAGCGGCTGCTCGAGCTCGCCGCCGATCGCGCGAGCGGCGTCGAGGCGCTGCTCGCGGTCGAGCGCGAGCTGGCACGGGTGCGCGGCGAGATCGAGAGCTCGGAGGGCCGGCTCCGCCAGTGGAACGATCAGATCTCGCTGAGCACGCTGACGCTGTCGATCGCGACGCGCGCCCCCGCGATCGCCGCGGCGCCCGCGGCCGGGTTCGGGACGCGGATCGGCGAGGGCTTCCACGCGTCGATCGCCGCGCTCCAGGACTTCGGGTCGTGGTTCGTGATCACGCTGGTCGCGGTGCTGCCGTGGCTGATCCTGATCGTCCCCGGTGCGGTGCTGGGTCGCCGACTGTGGCGGCGGACGCGGAAGCTGCTGCCGACCGCGGTGGCGCGCTCGGTTGCGCCGGCCCCGGCGGCGCCGCCTGCCTCGGAGGCGTAGCCGCAGCGGGGAGAATCGTCGGGCGGAGTCACGGGCAGGGGGCACGGGGACGGGGGCACGGGGACGGGGGTAGTGTTGCGCCGTGAACGCCTGGAGCATGTTGAGTGGTTGCGCGGTCCTGGCGGCCGCGGCCCCGGTCGCCGCCGACGCGACCAACCGCAACTTCCTGCCGTTCGGGGAGCGCGCGGCGATGCTGGCGAACGCCGGCATCACGAGCGCGAACAGCGAGGCGGTCTACTACAACCCCGCGAACCTCGCGCGGATCGGCCACTCGGAGCTCTCGGTGTCGGGCAGCACCTTCCTGCGCTTCGAGCTGGCGACCGACGCGGCGATCTCGCTGCAGGGCGTCGACCAGCCGTTCGACGCCAGCGGCTTCGTGATCATCCCGTCGACGATCGTCTCGACCTACGATCTGGGGAGCTGGACGCTCGCGACCGCGGTGCTCGTCCCCGACACCTTCGAGCTCAGCAACCGCGTCACCTTCCAGTCGCCCGACCTGCGGATCACGCAGCTCGTCGATCAGCGCCGGCAGTCGCTGTGGCTCGGGGCCGGGCTCGCGCGCAGCCTCGGCCCGGACCTGTCGATCGGCGTCAGCGCGTTCGTCAGCAACGAGACCGAGGCCGAGACCAGCTTCGTCCGCGTCGAGAGTGGGGACCCGGCGACCGTGCTCGCCGAGCAGCTGACGCGCTCCGACATCACCGTGCGCAACCTCAGCGCGATCGTCGGGGTGATGTGGCAGCCGAGCCCCGCGCTCGGCATCGGCGTGCGCATCCACACCGCGACCGTGAAGCTGACCGGCAGCGGCGAGATCTACCAGAGCGCGGTCCAGGTCGGCACGGACATGGACATGTTCGCCGAGCGCGTGATCGAGGACATCGACGTCGCGCGGCCGTTGCCGTGGGATCTCGGTCTCGGGATCTCGTATCGCCCGCTGCCCACGCTGTCGCTGCTCGTGGACGCCAGCGTGCAGCTCCCCGCGTCGCTGACCACGATGGACGATGCGGTCGCGGGCAAGACCCGACTCGAGCTCGACCTCGCGCCGCGCGTCGGCATCGGCGCCGAATGGGAGCTCGCGACGAGCCGGTGGCTGCGGCTCGGGCTCATGTACAACCGGTCCGCGCTGCCCGCGGCAGACGAGCCCGGCGAGCCGGCGCCCGAGCACTACGCCGGCGCGACCGCGGGCTTCGCGTGGCAGAAGAAGCGGACGACCACCTCGTTCGGGCTCTTCTACATGATGGCGAGCCCGCGCTTCATCGTCGAGGGCACGGATCCGCCGCGCGCGACCGAGGCGCGGGCGCGGCTCTACGGCGCGCTGTTCGCGGTGTCGTACAGCCTGTGAGTCGGCCGCCGGGTCGGCCGATCACTCACCGGCACTCGACGAACCGCACGCCCTCGAACGCACCCAGCGAGTCCCGCTGCGATGGCGCGCAGCAGCCCTTCCAGCCCTCCCACACGACCGAGAGCGCCGGCGCGCACGTCGTCCCCGAGACCTCGGTGGCCTCGACGAGCGTGCAGCCGCCGTGGTGCTCGAGCGCGCTGAACGAGGCGCACGGCGTCTCGCACCGCGGGGTGCCGTCGTTGTTGATGCGGTGCTCCGAGTTGCCCCAGTCCTGGTTGCAGTAGAGCTTGGCTCGGAGCTCGGCTTCCGGTGCGCGGGGCTCGTCGGCGCACGCCGCGAGCACGAGCGCGCCGGCGACGGCGCCGGCGAGCCCGCGGAGGATCAACGAGCGAGGGGCGGCGGCCACGGCGCGCATGCTACTCGCGGCGGTCGCGGCGTGCACGCCTCGCGGGTGCGATCACCCGCGCCTGGACACGTGAGCGAGATCGCATTATTGGGCCTCTGAAGCTCGCGCTTGATGCGCGAGTAGGGCCTCTGAAGCTCGCGCTTGATGCGCGAGTAGGGCCTCTGAAGCTCGCGCTTGATGCGCGAGTAGGGCCTCTGAAGCTCGCGCTCGATGCGCGAGTAGGGCCTCTGAAGCTCGCGCTTGATGCGCGAGTAGGGCCTCTGAAGCTCGCGCTCGATGCGCGAGCAGGCCTCTGAAGCTCGCTTGATGCGCGAGTAGGGCCTCTGAAGCTCGCGCTTGACGCGCGAGCAGGGTCGCGAGCGCGCCTGGACTCCCGCGGCGCTCGCACCTAAGATTCGCCGCCGGGGGGCATCGGTGCGTCGCGTACATCTTGTCGGGCTCGTGCTGGTCGCGGGTGGGTGCGTCGAGGGCTTTCGCGGCTCCAACGTGCAGATCGATCTGTCGCCGGGGATCGCCGCGCAGGCGTCGCCCGGCGTCACGCCCCGCCCGGGCCAGCTCGCCGCGAACATGCAGTACCGGCTCTACGCGATCCAGGAAGCCGAGGACCGCGAGCACCTGTTCCTCGTCCAGCGCTTCGAGGTCCACGCGATCGTCGACCTCGCGTCGCCGTGCTTCATCGAGGCCGGCGCGAACGTCCGGTTTCCGGGGCTCCACGTCACGCAGTACGGCGCGAAGATCGAGGAGGTCACCGGGATCACGGACATCGCGAACCCGCCGCCGGGCGCCTCGGAGGTCGACCGGATCGACGCCGCCACCGCGCTCGAGCGGATGACGAACGTCGCGAAGCTCGGCAGCGACAGCGGCATCAAGGTCGTGACCAGCGCGTCGGCCTCGACGTACCCGGCGGTCGATGCCGACTGCGAAGGCAGCGGCCTGCCGCCGGCGACCTGCATCGATGCCGCGTCCAACGCGCGCCGGCTCGCGAGCTGCGTGGCCGCGTGGCGCGCCGATCCCGCGCTCTACGAGGGCACCGACCGCGTGCTGACCGCGCCGCTCAACGGCACGACGTTCGGCTTCGTCGTCGGCCTCAACCCGATCAACCTCGGGCCGGTCGGCGGCGCGCAGTTCTTCGTCGAGCAGGCGCTCGGCGGCACCGACGAGTACGCGATCTACGCGCAGGACGAGGCCATCGAGGACGAGCTCGGCACGCTGGTCCTCGCGGGTCGCCCGACGTCGCCGACGCGCGGCGTGCGCCACGTCCACCTCACCAGCCCGACGTCCCCGAGCCTCACCGCGGAGCTCGCGGTGTTCGAGGACCTCGGCGACGACGACGTCCAGTTCTAAGGAGCCCCCATGCGATCGAACACCCTGGAGCTCGCCGTGCTCGTTCTCTCCGTCGGAGCCGTCGGCGCCGTCGCGGCGCTGACGAGTGCCTGCAAGAGCACCGAATGCGGCGAGGGGACGATCGAGCGCGCGGGCGCGTGCGTCGCGGCGGACGTCAGTGTCAGCACCGCGAGGTGCGGACCGTTCACCGAGCTCGTCGGCGATCAGTGCGTGCCGACGTTCCAGGCGACGGTCTGCGATCCGTCGACGACCGACGAGGACCTCGACACCGCCACCAACGTCACGACCTGCATCGGCACGGGGGGCGGCGGCTGCGGCGCCGCGCTCGCATGCCCGGTGCCCGCCACCGGCAAGCAGACGATCTGCGGGCAGCTCTTCGATCTCGAGACCGGGGATGCGTTCGCGCAGGGCGACGCTGCCGGCGAGCCGTGCAACCCGATGGCGCCGGCGGCCACCGGCCCGTGCTCGGTGCGCCTCCAGGCCTACGACGCCATCGCGTTCAGCACCAACCCGAACGATCCCGGCGCGCGGCTCGCGACCGGCGAGGTCTACCTCGACGACTGCGGGCGCTACCGGCTCGGCGACATCACGCTGCCGGCGGGCTCGCCGTTCGTCGCGCTCGGGATCGACGACGTGGATCCGACGAAGGCCGGCCCGCTCGGGACGACCAACGCGACCGGCGTCGCCACCCCGAAGGTGGCGGATGCCGCGACCAAGGACCTCGAAGCGTTCATCGTGCCGCGCGCGACCACGGATCAGTGGGCGGCGACCGGCGGTCCGACGATCAACGGTGGCATCTACGCGATGCTGTTCCGCGCGCGCCGCGCGCCGAGCAAGCTGCCGCGCGCCGGCGTGACGATCACGAAGGGCGGCGCGCCGAGCCCGCTCAACGATCACTACTTCGTGCCGACCGACGTCACCCGCGAGCGCGTCGAGCCGACCGCCACGGCCACCGGCGCGAACGGCACCGCGCTCGTCACCGGCGCCATGCTCGCGGACGGCTACAGCGGCACCGGCGCGCTGCCCGCCGAGTGCCGGTGGTCGGTGCACGCCGCCGCGGCCGTGCCGTTCGTCGTGTTCGTCCAGATCCTGCGCCCCGTCAACGCGTCCGCCAACCAGACCTGCCCGCTGTGACCCGCGCCGCGCTCCTCGTCTCGACGTTCACCTGCCTGCTGGCGGGTGCGGCGTCGGCCGATCCGACGAGCGGCGTCGATGCAGCGCTGTTCCGCAGCTCGTACGACGCGAACGGGGTGTTCGCCGTCGAGGGGGCGCGGCTGCTGCCGGCGCAGGACCTGTCGTTCAAGGTCCTCGTCGGTTATGGGCGCGCGCCGATCGAGCTCGCGGTGCCGGGCATCGGCGACGGCAGCGACGATCGCGTCCTCGACTACCTGCTCACGCTCGACCTCGCGTTCGGGATGTCGCTGTCCGACCGCTTCGCGATCGGCTTCGACGTCGCGGCGTTCCGCACCGCGACGGGCGGCGGCTACGGCGTGCGCGGCCGCTACCAGCCGGGTGGCGGGATCGCGCGGCGCTCGACCGGCCTCGTCGCGCTCCGGCCGCTCTCGAACATCGATCCGTCGGCGCAGCCCGGCGATGTCGCGGCGTACCTCGGGGACGGGCTCGCCGGCCCGCTCGACGCGCGGCTCGGCGGCAAGCTGGCGCTGGTGCGCTCGCCCAGCCTCGCGATCACGTTCGTCGGCTCGGTCTTCCTCCCGTTCGGCGAGGACGAGATGTTGCTCGGCGATCGCGACCTCGTGTTCGAGCCCAAGCTCGCGGTCGAGGCGCGGCGCGATCGGCTGAGCGCGACCCGGCTGGTCGCGAACCTCGGCGCGCGGCTCCGCCAGCGCACGGTGCTCGAGAGCTACGACGCCGCGGACCCGATGCAGACGGATGCCGACGCCCGCGTGATCCTCGACGTCGGCAGCGAGCTGGTCGCCGGCCTCGGCGGCATCCTCGAGCTGACGCCGCGGATCTCGGTCGGCGCCGAGGCGCAGGTGTTCGTGCCGCTGCCCGAGCGCATCGGGTACGGGCGCTGCCGCCGCCACGACGGCGATCCGTGCTCGTCGATCACCGGCGCCGACTACGTCAGCGGTGCCGGCGCCGGCGATCTGACGACGCTCGCGACGGGCGGCGTGTTCTTCCGGGTCTCGGCCGACGTCACCGCGAGCGTGATGGCCGGGACCGGGCAGCTCGGCGCGCGCGGCGAGGACGTCCGGTTCACGACGGGGCTCGTGTGGGCGCCGCAGCCGGCCGGCGCGGCCGCCCCCGGGCGCAACGACAAGGATGGCGATCGGGTCAGCGATGTCGTCGATAGCTGCGTCGGCGAGCCCGAGGATCACGATGGCTTCCAGGACGAGGACGGCTGCCCCGACGACGACAACGACGGCGACGGCCTCGCGGACGGCGAGGACCGCTGCCCGGACGAGCCCGAGGATCGCGACGGCTTCGAGGACTCCGATGGCTGCCCCGAGACCGACAACGACAAGGACTCGATCCCCGACGTCACCGATCGCTGCCCGGACGAGCCCGAGGACCGCGACGGCTTCGAGGACGACGACGGCTGTCCGGACGCCGACAACGATCGCGATGGCTTCGCCGACGCCGTCGATCGCTGCCCGAACGACGCCGAGACCGTCAACGGCATCGAGGATGATGACGGCTGTCCCGACGTCCGCACGACGAGCGGGCCCGAGGAGCGCGCCGATCGCATCGACCTCAAGGGCGCGCCGATCGGCTTCACGCGCGGCACCGCGACGCTGACCGCGCCGGCCCGCCGGTTGCTCGAGCAGGTCGCCGCGATCATCAAGGCGCGCAAGCTGACGGTGCGCGTCGAGGTCCACGTCGCGCTCGGCACGCGCGCGACCGCGGCGGGGCAGGTCACGGCGCAGAAGCGGCGCGACAAGCAGCTCTCGCAACAGCGCGCGCGCGCGATCCTCGAGTACCTGATCGCGCAGGGCGCGACCGTCCAGCAGGTGCAGGCGGTCGGCCTCGGCTCGGATCGCCCGCTCGGCACGCCGCCCACCGACGCCGCCAACGAGCGCGTCGACTTCATCAAGGCGCAGCAATGAAGCCGTCGCGCCCCGCCACGCTGTGGGCCTCGCTCGTCGGCGCGGGCCTGCTGCTCGCGGCGCCCCCCGCGCACGCGCAGGCGACGGGCGGCGTCACCGACATCGAGGTGCCGACCCTCGTGTTCGACGATCCGGACACCTCGGCGGCGGCCGCGGCCGACGAGGCGCTCGACCTCGCCAACATCGTGCAGAGCGCCGCGAAGGGCGTGACCACGGTGCAGGAGGCGCCCGCGATCGTCACGGTCATCACGGACGACGAGATCCGCGAGCGCCAGTTCCAGAACCTGCCCGAGCTCTACGACACCGTCCCGGGCTGGTCACGCACCGGCATCTACCACTCGACGTTCCACAACCCGGTGGTGCGCGGCCAGGCGCAGGCCGTGCAGTTCCTCCACGACGGCCTGTCGCTGTTCGATCCGTTCGTCAACGTCTCGGCGTCGACGCGGGTCCAGCCGATGGAGCTGATCAAGCGCGTCGAGTTCATCACCGGCCCGGGCGGCGTGCTCTGGGGCTCGAACTCGCTGCTCGGGATCCTCAACGTGATCACGAAGGACGCCGAGGACGTCGAGGGCGTCGAGGTCGGCGGCTCGCTGGGCCACGGCAACGGCGATCGCAAGATGGCGCGCGCGTACGTGATGGCGGGCAAGAGCGAGCTGCTGGGCGGCCGGCTCAAGGCGTTCGGCCACGGCAGCGTCGAGACCTATCAGGGCATGGGGTCGACGTTGCCGCTGCTGCTGTTCCACGGCGCGCTGCCGCAGCCCAACTCGGCGAACGTCTACGGTCCGCTCACCGAATCCGATCAGGCGCAGTCGCTGCTCGTGAACCTGAGCGCCAAGCTGACGTTCGGCAAGCTCCAGCTCCGCGTCAGCGCGCCGTTCGGCCGCAAGTACAACCCCGCGGGGCTCTCCGGCAATCCGTCGCGTGCCACGCTGCCCGACGACGAGCGCTGCCCGGCGGGCGAGGTCGATCCGACGTGCGCCGATCCGCGGCGCACCAGCCGCAAGAACCGCGAGGACGTCTTCGACCGCTACGCCGTCGCCGAGTACCGCACGCGGTTCGCGAAGGAGAAGGCGGGGATCACCGCGCGGACCTACCTGATCCAGTTCGTGCGCGGCTTCCAGCCCCTCCAGGTGCTCGCGCCGTCGGCGCTGATCCAGGGCGGGCTCGCGTTCCAGGCCGATCTGACGTCGTACCGGACCGGCGCCGCGTTCGATGGTGACGTCGAGGTGTCGAACCAGGCGCGCCTGCTGTATGGCGCGGAGGCCTTCCGCGAGTGGAAGCCCGATAACGTCACCGGCTCGCGCCAGGGCGCGGGGACTCAGTCCGAGCTGCTCGCACCCTATGACCTGGCGCGGCTGCCGCTGCTGTGCCCGCGGATCTACGACGCGACGACGATGAGCGTCGTCCCGGTCGCCGGCTGCCCGCTGACGTTCGCGTTCCCCGCCGATCGCACGGTGCTCGGCGCGTACGTCAACCCGCAGTACCGGCCGAACAAGCAGCTGATCTTCGATCTCGGCGGTCGCCTCCAGGTCGCGCCCGAGGCGCTCGGCACGATCAGCTACCCGCTCAACACCACGCTCTCGGGCAGCTTCGTCTGGAACTTCACGCCTGGCTGGCACGTCAAGCTCAACTACGCGCAAGGCTTCCGCCCGCCGGTGTTCAACAACACCGCGTCGAACGGCGAGGGCGTGCAGATCGGCGGCAATCCGGCGCTGACCGTCGAGACCTCCGACGCGGCGCAGGCCGAGCTCAACGCCCGGATCTACAAAGGTGCACGCCGGATCCGCGAGCTCTCGTTCCGCGTCGACGGCAGCTACACGCGGATCAAGAACCAGATCCAGATCGCGTCGGGCCACTACGAGAACTCGGGCGAGCGCGGCCTCGCCTCCGCCGAGCTGCTCGCCAAGCTCTACGTCCAGGGGGGCCATCGCCTCGAGCTCGCGTACACGTACCTGCGCGGTGACACCTCCGACAAGGGCCGGCTGCGCGCGCTCCCCGAGCACTGGTTCGAGCTCGCCACCGTGTTCAACGTCGTCACCAACAAGCTCTCCGCGACCACCCGCCTCAAGGTCACCGGCGCCGCCGAGGATCCGAACCGGCTCGTCGAGTATCGCGGCGCGAGCTACGACGAGATGGGCGAGCCCGTCGGCTCGGTCCGCGTCGCCGCCACCGACCTCGTCCTCGACCGGCTGCCCCCGGTCGCCGAGCTCTCGCTCGGCCTGCAGTACTCGCCGACCCCCCGGCTCGCGATCCGCGCGACCGCCTACAACGCCCTCGTCAGCCACGCGTACCAGGCCGACGTCTACTCCGACTACGAGCCGCACCTCGAGTACCTGCCGAACCCTTACGAGGGCTTCCGCGCGTACCTCTCCGCGATGTACCAATACTGAAAAAGCGCGCCGGATGACGCTCGTGCGCGGTGTTCGGCGCGCAGTCTGCGACCGCGCACGCGCGCGAGCCAGCGGTGGTCGGGTACCTTCGACGCGAAGTCATGCGGGCGCTCCTGATCGGCGTTGGTGAGGACAAGGTCGAGGCGATCACGCGTGCGCTCTCGGACCAGGGGCACGAGGCGGTGCTCGCGCCGACCCTCGACGACGGGCTGACGCTCGTCACGTCCGCGCGTGCCACGTTGATCGTGCTCGAGCAGCGCGTTGGCTTCGATGCCAAGGCGGCGTGTCGCGCGTTGCGCCACGTCCCGGCGTCGGCAGGCGCGGTGATCCTCGTGATGGTCGCCGGCGCCGACACGGCGGTGATCCAGGACCTACTCGATGCCGGCGCAGATGACTTCTTCATCCACAAGCTCGGTGATGTGGCCTGGCGCGCTCGCCTGCGCGTGGTACAGCGCGCGGCCGAGCTCGGCGAGACGAACCGGAGCGCGGCGAACGAGATCGACGTGCTGTTCGAGATGGCGCTCGACCTGCTGTGCATCGCGGGGCTCGACGGTCAGTTCCGGCGCGTGAGCCCGTCGTGGACGACCGCCCTCGGATGGTCGGCGGCGGAGCTGTGCTCGCGGCCATGGCTCGACTTCGTGCACCCCGATGATCTCGCCCAGACCATCGCGGCCGGGGCTCAGCTCAACGAGGGTACGAGCGTGATCTCGTTCGCGAACCGCTACCGGTGCCATGACGGGAGCTACCGCTGGCTGCAGTGGCGGGTCGTGCCGTCGCTGGAGCGCGGCCTGGTGTACGCGACCGCGCGTGACGTGACCGGTGAGCGCACCCAGCAGGAGGCCGTCCGCGAGCTGGCCGAGAACCTGTCGACCACGCTGAGCAGCATCGGTGATGGGGTGATCTCGGTGGATGTGCAGGGTGCCATCACGCGGATGAACCCCGTGGCGGAGCAGCTCACGGGGTGGTCCGAACGGGACGCGCGGGGGCGCCCGGTGACTCACGCGTTGAAGCTGATCAACGCGACCACCCGCGAGCCCGCCGACGACCCGGTCGCCCGCGCGCTGCGTGAAGAGCGCGTCGTCGGGCTCGAACGCGACACCTGGCTCGTGCGGCGGGACGGCACCGAGGTCCCGATCGCGGACAGCTGCGCCCCGATCCGGAACGCGGCCGGCGTCGTCAGCGGTGCGGTGCTCGTCTTCCGCGACATGAGCGCCGAGCTCCACGCGCAGCAGGCCCAGGAGACGATCCAGCGCCAGCTCGTGTTCGCCGACCGGATGGCGTCGGTGGGCACGCTGGCCGCCGGCATCGCCCACGAGATCAACAACCCGCTCTCGTACATCACCGCGAACCTGGATCTCGCGATCGAGGAGATCCGTGAGCTGAGCGGCGGGTCGACGGCGGCGCGCATGCGCGAGCTCGAGGACATGGTGCAGGACGCGCGGGCGGGCGCCGACCGGATCCGCAAGATCGTGCGCGGGCTCAAGACGTTCTCGCGGGCCGAGGAGGAGCGCCGGACGGTGGTCGTCGTGCGAGACGTCCTCGAGCTCGCGATCAACATGACCTTCAACGAGATCCGGCACCGGGCGCGCCTCGTGAAGGACTACGGCGAGACGCCGCTCGTCGAGGCCGACGATGCACGCCTCGGTCAGGTCTTCATCAACCTGCTGGTCAACGCGGCGCACGCGATCCCGATGGGCGAGATGGACGCGCACGAGATCCGCATCGTGACCTCGACCGACGCTACGGGGCGCGCCGTCATCGAGGTCCACGACACCGGTGCGGGCATCCCGGCGCAGCTGATCGAGCGCATCTTCGATCCGTTCTTCACCACGAAGGCCGTCGGCATCGGCACCGGGCTCGGGCTCTCGATCTGCCACAACATCATCACGGCGCTCGGCGGCGAGATCACGGTGCGGAGTGTCGTCGGCGTCGGCAGCAGGTTCCGGGTGGTCTTGCCGGCCGCGTCGGCGGAGGACCTCGCGACGCGCGAGCTGCCGCCGGGCGCCAAGCCCGCCGTGACCCAGAAGCGAGCCTCGGTGCTCGTCGTCGACGACGAGCCCGCGGTCGGCATCACGCTCTCGCGCGTCCTTCGCGAGCACCACGTCACGACGTACACCCGGGCGAAGGAGGCCCTCTCCCTGATCTGCTCGGGCCGCCAGTTCGACGTGATCCTGTCGGACCTCATGATGCCGGAGATGTCCGGCATCGACTTCTACGAGCAGCTCCTCGCGCACGTCCCCGAGGCGGCCGAGAAGGTCGTGTTCATCTCGGGTGGCGCGTTCACGACGGCTGCGCGCGACTTCCTGGAGCGGCTCCCCAACGAGCGCCTCGACAAGCCCTTCGATGCGAAGACGGTGCGCGCCCTCGTCCAGCGCTTCGTGAAGTGAGCCGGCGGCGTCCAGCCGCATGTAAGCGGGCGTGCGCCATACGGCTACACCACCGCCCGGCACCTTTTAGGCAGTGACGTCGGAGGCCGGCGCGAGGACGTCCCGCACGGGTAGCGATCGGGGTGCTGGCGCATCGTGGTCGGCGGGAGACCCCTGATATGATGGCGGTGACGCGGCGCTCTTGGTGATGTGCGCGTCGAGGTACCTTGTCCAGACGGCGCGTCCTCGCGATCTCCAGCGACCTCGACCAGCTGCGTCGCATCGTCGCGAGCCTCGAACGCGCGGGCGCCGAGGTCGACGCGGTGCGGAGCTCGGAGGCGATCACCGCGGACGTGATCCCGCATCGCTACATCTTCTTCGCGGCGAGTGACGGAGACGTCGGGCAGCTCGCGACGTTGATGCCGAAGCTGCGGGACCGCGCGCACGTCACGATCGTGACGCCGCAGGCGAAGCTGTCGGATCTGACGAGCTACCTCCGCGACGATCGCGTGAACCACGTCGTCGTCGGCGACGAGCTCGATCACGGCGTCTACGTCACCGCACAGAAGCTGCTGACCGGCGACCTCTTCGGCGTCGAGAAGTACCTGCCGCCGGGCACGCCGGTGCACTACGCGCGGCTGCGCGACTTCGACGGGCGCGGGCGCGCGATCGACACCGTGCTCGGCTACGCCGAGGAGGCGAAGATGCGGAGGCAGGTGCGGACCGCGATCGGGCAGGTCTGCGAGGAGCTGCTGATGAACGCGCTGTACGACGCGCCGGTCGACGCCGACGGCAAGCCGATCTTCGCCGACGTCGATCCGCACGCTCGCCGGGGCACGCGCTCGCCGCGGCCGGTGTCGATCCGCTACGCGGCCACGGACACCCTGTTCGCGGTGGCGGTGCGCGATCGGTTCGGCCGGCTCGCGAAGAACACGGTGCTCTCGTACATCGAGAAGTGCATCCACTCGCCCAACCAGATCGATCGCAAGACCTACGGCGCAGGGCTCGGGCTCTACCTCGTGGCCAACGCGGCGGCGACGTACGTCGTCAACGTGGCGTACGGCATCGCGACCGAGGTGGTCTGCACGTTCGATCGAGGGGCGAAGTCGCCGCTGCGGCTGGTCGGCATGTTCGTGCATCCCGGCGGCGCCGAGATGCTCAAGCACGGGCCGACGCCGGAGACCGCGGCGGGGCAGGGTCACGAAAGAGCAGACGGTGGCTGAGCGGCAGTTCGGACCGTATCGGTTGGTGCGCCAGATCGCCGTCGGCGGCATGGCCGAGATCCACCTCGCGAAGACCCGCGGCATCGCCGGGTTCGAGAAGTACGTCGCGCTCAAGATGATCCATCCGAACTTCGCGGAGGACGAGCAGTTCATCCAGATGCTCGTCGACGAGGCGAAGATCGCGGTGCAGCTCACGCACGCCAACATCGCGCAGACCTTCGACCTCGGCCGCGTCGGCGACACCTACTACATCACGATGGAGTACGTCGACGGCGCGGATCTCTACAAGCTCCTGCGCCGCAGCTCCGAGCAGGACCTGGACATGCCGCTCGATGTCTGCGCCTTCATCGGCAAGGAGATCGCGTCGGCGCTCGATCACGCGCATCGCAAGCGGGACAACTTCGGCAAGAACCTCGGCATCGTCCATCGCGACGTGTCGCCGCAGAACGTGCTCGTGTCCTACGCGGGCGAGGTCAAGCTCGTCGACTTCGGCATCGCGAAGGCGACGATGAAGGCGCGCCAGACCGCGGTCGGCGTGATCAAGGGCAAGTACTACTACATGAGCCCCGAGCAGGCCTCGGGCGAGCGGATCGACCACCGCTCCGACATCTTCTCCGCGGGCATCGTGCTGTACGAGCTGATCACGGGGCAGATGCTCTACCTCGAGGAGGATCTGCAGAAGCTCCTCGACATGGCGCGCCGGGCCGACATCGCGCCGCCGAGCACGCTGCGCAAGGGCGTGCCGCCGCAGCTCGAGCGCATCGTGATGCACGCGCTCGCGCGCAGCGCCGCCGACCGCTACCAGCACGCTGGCGACTTCGCGAACGACCTCGAGCGCTTCCTCCACGCGTACTCGCCGGTGTTCACCGCCGGCAAGATCGCCGCGCTGCTCCGCCGCGTGATCGGCGATCCGCTGACGATCCCCACGGTCGCCGAGCAGGACTACCCGAGCGTCGAGGTCCACGACGGCGCGAACGCGACGTTCACGCTGACGAGCGCGGATCTGCTCAAGGAGCGCGCCGAGCTCCGTGACGAGAACAGCGTGATCTTCCGGGTCGACGAGCTCCAGCCGCCGCCGCCGGAGCCCGCCAGACCCGCGCCCGCGACGGCGCCGGCACCGCCGGCGAACCCGGTGCCGCGC
>JALZOI010000101.1 GCA_030857245.1 Myxococcota bacterium | reverse complement strand
CCGCGGCGAGGCCTTCCACGAGCATCCAGGTGCCGGCGGCGGCCAGCCCGAGATCCACGATCAGCAAGACGATCAGCAAGCCGCGACCGCGGCGCGGCGCCGGCATCGAGAGCGATGGATCGGTCAGCGGTCGCGCGAGCGGCGGGAGGTCCGACGCGACGGGCACCGGCGGCACGCTCGGCGCGAGGTCGGTCGGCGGTCGCGGAGCCGCGGGTCGCGGTGCAACGCTCGGCGCGAGCGGGAACGAGGCGGGCGGTGCCGCCGAGGGCGCGCCCGCGGGACCACTCGTGGGTTGCTGGAGGCTCGCGCGCGGGCCGACCGGCACCGGCTGCACGGGTTGCCCGCCGGTCTCGATGCGCTGGGTCGGCGCCAGCCGACTCTCGCCGGCAGACAATCTCGCACCACACCCGCCGCAGAACCGGGAATCCGGCTCGTTCTGGGTGCCGCAGCTCGAGCAACGCATCCCGCTGCCAGCGTAACTCAGCTCGCAGGATCCCGCTCGGTTCTGCAGGCCTGTTATGACGCAGCCGCCCTCGAACGAGCGACCGATCCGTCACGGCGGCTGTGATACCGTGGTCGCACGGGATGACTCAGGTCCTCGATCGCGTTCTGACGGCCGCCCGCCAACTCGGTGCATCGGACGTCCACCTCAAAGCAGGGTTACCCCCGATCTTCCGGATCAAGGGCGACCTCCGCACGGTCCGTGATGTGCCAGCCCTGACGCGCGAAGCCATCGCGCAGTTCGCCGTGCACATGATGAACGAGCGGCAACGGGCCGATTTCGAGCAGCACCTCGACATCGACCTCGCCTACGGCACGCCCGACGGGGTGCGGTACCGCGTCAACTTGTTCCAGCAGCGTGGATCCGTCGGCATGGTGCTGCGTTTGATCCCTCCCGAGGTGCCGCCGTTCGATCGCCTCAACCTCAACCAGACCGTGCTCGACCTCACCAACAACAGCCGCGGCATCGTGCTGGTCACCGGGGCGACCGGGTCCGGCAAGTCGACCACGCTCGCGGCGATGATCGACTACGTCAACACCCAGCACGCGTATCACATCGTCACCGTCGAGGACCCGATCGAGTACACGTTCCGCGACAAGCGGTCGGTGCTCAACCAGCGCGAGATCGGGTTCGACACGATGTCGTTCTCGCGGGCACTCCGTGCGGCGCTGCGTCAGGATCCAGACGTGATCCTCGTGGGCGAGATGCGCGACTTCGAGACCTGCGAGATCGCGATGACCGCCGCCGAGACCGGCCACCTCGTGCTGTCGACGCTGCACACCGTTGACGCCACCGAGACCATCAACCGGATCATCTCGATGTTCCCGACGCACCAGCAGCAGCAGGCGCGGCTGACGCTCGCGAGCGTGCTGCGCGGCGTGGTGTCCCAGCGGCTGCTGCCGCGGGCCGACGGCAAGGGCATGGTCCCGGCACTCGAGATCATGATCAACACCGAGCGGATCCGCGAGATGATCGAGGAGCCGACGCGCACCCGCGAGATCAAGAACGCGATCGCCGAGGGCTTGCACCCGTACGGCATGGTGTCGTTCGACCAGAGCCTCGCGGGCCTCGTGAAGCAGCGCCTCATCACGTACGAGGAGGCGGTCAAGAACTCGAGCAGCCCCTCCGACTTCGCTTTGCTCTTCCGCGGCGTGTCGGGCGGTCACCAGCAGGGGTGGACGCCTGGCGGAGCCGACCCCAAACCCGGAGCACTTGGCAATGACGAGTTCGAAATCGAATAGCTGGTGCCGGCGCGCCACGCTCGCGGTGATCGTGGGGGTCAGCGTGCTGATCGGCCTGGCGGATGTCGCCAGCGCCGGTCGCAAGCGCCTCGTGGTGCTCGACTTCGAGGGTGACAACGCCGAGAAGCTCCAGGCCGACCTCGTCAAGCTGCTGAAGAAGACCCACACGGTCGTCGCGACCGACAAGTGGACCTCGGCGGCCGACGAGCTGAGCGCGTCGAAGGTCACCGACAAGAACGTCAAGAAGGTCGCGAAGAAGCTGAAGATCGACGGCGTGCTGTCGGGCACCGTCGAGAAGCGGCGCGACGAGTACATCCTCCGCATCAAGCTGCGGTCGGGCGCCTCCGGCGAGCTCGTCGGCAGCCAGGTCAACGTCAAGGCCAGGGGCACCAAGCTCGACAGCTCGGCGCAGCAGGACCTCAAGGACGAGCTCTTCGAGTCGATCGAGACGCTCGAGGCGAACCGCGGCGGTGGCGGTGGTGGCGACGAGGAGGAAGAGGTCGTCGAGGAGAAGCCGGCGAAGAAGGGCTTCGGCAAGAAGGCCGAGCCCGAGGTCGTCGAGGAGAAGCCGGCGAAGAAGGGCTTCGGCAAGAAGGCCGAGCCGGCGATCGAAGAGGAGAAGCCGGTCAAGGTCGTCGAGGCCAAGCCGGCCAAGAAGGTCGTCAAGGCCGCGGAGGAAGAGGATCCGCTTCCCAAGAAGAAGCAGGTCGCCGCCCGCGACGACGACGAGGAGGAGAGCGTCGAGGAGGAGGCCGAGCCGCGCGGCTCGTCGAACACGACGCTCAACCACTCGCCGGGCCGCCGCGCGATCGACTTCACGGCCGGCCTGTCGTTCACGATGCGCCGCATGGCGTTCACCTACGATCCGAACCGGACCTCGAAGCCGCCGGGCTACAAGGGCACGCCGGTCGCCGGCGCGGTCGTCGATCTCGCCGTCTACCCGCTCTCGCTGGCGCACAACAGCACCAGCGTGCTGACGAACATCGGCGTCACCGCCTTCTACGACAAGGTGCTCGTGATCAACTCGAAGGACCCGATGGGCAACGAGCTCAAGTCCTCGCAGGCGCGCTATGCGTTCGGCGCCATCTACCGGCATCCGCTCGGCAAGGGCGCGACCGCGCCGGTCGTCGGCGGCGGCATCCGCTATGGCCAGCAGAGCTTCACGATCGACGGCAACGCCGGGATCCCGAACGTCAGCTACACGATCATCGACCCCCACGTGTTCTTCAAGCTGCCGCTCTCGACGAAGCTCGTGGTCAACGCCGACTTCGGCTACATGCTGATCACCAACACCGGCAACATCCAGCGGGCCGATCAGTACGGCGCGGCGAAGGTGGCCGGCGTCGAGGGCGAGCTGACGGCCGACTACATGCTCACCGGCAACATCTTCGCGCGCGCCGGCGTCCGGTTCCACACGGTCGGCTTCCAGTTCAAGGGCACTGGCGCCAAGGCGATGGAGGGGGCCGTCGGGGGCGCCCGCGACACGTATATCGGCGCGGCCGTGACCGGTGGCTACGTCTTCTAGCCGACCGTAGATCTGCTAGGTTGTCGTCGGTATGACGACCTCCGGTGCAGACGTTCGCAGAGCCTTCGTCGAGTTCTTCGCCCGCCACGGCCACGAGGTCGTCGGGTCGAGCTCGCTCGTGCCGGTCAACGATCCGACGTTGCTGTTCACGAACGCCGGGATGAACCAGTTCAAGGACGTCTTCACCGGCGCCGAGCAGCGCCCGTACAAGCGTGCGACGTCCTCGCAGAAGTGCGTACGCGCCGGCGGCAAGCACAACGATCTCGACGAGGTGGGCAAGACCCCGCGCCACCACACGTTCTTCGAGATGCTCGGGAACTTCTCGTTCGGCGACTACTTCAAGGAGGACGCGATCGCGTGGGCCTGGGAGCTGTTGACGCAGGTCTACGCCATCGATACGTCCCGGCTCGTCGTCACCGTCTACGGCGGCGACCAGGAGCTCGCCGGCGTCGCGCCGGATGACGAGGCGCGCGCGATCTGGAAGAAGGTCACCGGCTTTGGCGACGACCGGATCATCGGCCTCGGCAAGAAGGACAACTTCTGGCAGATGGGCGACACCGGCCCGATGGGCCCGTGCACCGAGATCCACTTCAACTTCGAGGCGCAGGGGAAGTGGCCGACGACCGACCCGGCGAGCTGGCAGGGCTGGCTCGAGATCTGGAATCTCGTGTTCATGCAGTTCGAGCGGCGCGAGAAGGACGGCGTGCTGCACACGCTGCCGGCGCCGTCGGTCGACACCGGCGCGGGGCTCGAGCGCGTGACGTCCGTCGTCCAGGGCGTGCGCTCGAACTACGACACCGATCTGTTCCTGCCGATCATCGCGGAGGCCGCGGCGATCTCCGGCATCGAGTACGGCGCCAACCGCGAGACCGACACCGCGATGCGGGTGATCGCCGACCACGCGCGTGCCTCGGCGTTCCTGATCGCCGATGGCGTGCTGCCCGACAAGACCGAGCGCGAGTACACGCTGCGCCGGATCTTCCGTCGCGCCGTCCGCCACGGCCAGCAGCACCTCAAGATCGCCGAGCCCTTCATGCACCAGGTCTGCGAGCGCGTCGTCACGCTGATGGGCGGGCAGTTCCCCGAGCTCCAGCAGCGCCGCTCGCTGATCGCCAAGGTCGCGCTCGAGGAGGAGACCCGGTTCCGGGCGACGCTGGCGCGCGGGCTCACCCAGCTCGAGGAGGAGCTCGCCGACCTGCGCCGGAGCAACGGCCGCGTGCTGCCCGGCAAGAAGGTCTTCACCATGTACGACACGTTCGGCTTCCCGGCGGATCTCACGAAGATCATCACCGAGGAGCACGGGCTCGAGATCGACGAGGATGGCTTCAAGGCCGAGCTCGCGGCCGCCAAGGCAGGCAGCAAGTTCGTGATGAACGACGAGGCGATCAGCCGGATCTTCAAGGAGCTCGCCAGCGAGGTCGGGCCCACGAAGTTCACCGGCTACGAGGGTCGCGGCACGGCGGGCACCGGCGCGGTCCGGGCGATCATCGTCGACGGCAAGCGCGTCGAGCGCGCGGAGCAGGGCGCGACCGTCGCGCTCGTGTTCGATGAGACGCCGTTCTACGCCGCCTCGGGCGGTCAGATCGGCGACACCGGCTCGGTCGTCACGGGCGCCGCGAAGATCCGCGTCGATGACACCGAGAAGCCGGCCGGCGACATGCACGTCCTGATCGGCGAGATCGAGACCGGCTCGATCGCGGTCGGCGACAAGGCGACGTTTCAGGTCGACGACGACCGCCGCGACCGGATCCGCGCGAATCACTCGGCGACGCACCTGCTGCACCACGCGCTCAAGCACGTGCTCGGCGATCACGTCGGGCAGAAGGGCTCGCTGGTCGCGCCCGATCGGCTGCGCTTCGACTTCACGCACTTTTCGCCGATGACCGATGCGCAGAAGCGTCAGGTCGAGGACATCGTCAACACCGAGATCCGGCGCAACCTCGACACCGTCGTCGAGGTGCTGCCGCTGGACCAGGCCAAGCAGAAGGGCGCGGTCGCGATGTTCGGCGAGAAGTACGGCGATCAGGTACGCGTGGTCTCGATCGGCGGCGAGTCGATCGAGTTCTGCGGCGGCACCCACGTCCGGCGCGCCGGCGATATCGGGATGCTCAAGATCATCAGCGAGGCCGGCGTCGCCCAGGGCGTGCGCCGGATCGAGGCGGTGACCGGCGCGGGCGCGCTCGAGTACCTCCGCAAGCTCGAGGACGAGCTGCTGAAGACCGGCGACCGGCTCAAGGTGCAGCCGTTCGACGTCGCCGGGCGTGTCGACAAGCTGCTCGCCGATCAGAAGCTGCTCGATCGCGAGATCGACAAGCTCAAGCAGCGGCTCGCGTCGGGCGGCGGTGGGCGGGACCTGCTCGCCGAGGCGGTCATGATCAAGGGCATCAAGGTGCTCGTGGCGGCGGTCGATGTCGACGACGCGAAGGTGCTGCGCGATACCGGCGATCAGCTCCGCGACAAGCTCGGCTCGGGCATCGTCCTGCTCGCGGGCACCGGCGGCACCGAGGTCAAGCTCGTCGCGATGGTGACGAAGGATCTCGTCGGCAAGGTGTCGGCCGGCAAGCTGCTCGGCGAGGTCGCGGCGCAGCTCGGGGGCCGCGCCGGCGGTAAGCCCGAAATGGCGCAAGGCGGCGGCAAGGATGCCGCCGCCGTTCCCCAGGCCCTCGTGTTCGCGCGCCAGTGGGTCGAGGATCACGCCTAGCTCGCGGGCTCGGCGCGTAGGTCCGCGGCTCAGGGCGCCGCGGTGCCGATCCTGCTCGTCGGCGCTGCGAACTCGGTCGTCGTCACAATGGGCGGCGCGGGCGCGAGGACGTTGGCGAGCACGAAGGGCATCGCCGGGGCACCCGCGACGCTGGCGGTCACGTCGTAGGTGCCGGCGATCGTCCCGGCCGTCGCGGTGATGCTCGCGCGCCCGTCGGTCCCGGTGACCGCCCGACCTTCGCCTGGGAGCTGCGCGGTCGCGCCGCTGGTCGGCGCCGTGAAGGTGACGGGGGCACCGACGACGGGGTTGCCGTAGCTGTCGTAGACCGCGACGGTGAGCGCGGCACTGAAGCCGAGGCCCACCACGCTGGCCTGGTTGGAGCCGGCGACCGGCAGCAGCGACGCCGGGGCTGCGGCGGTGTTGGTCAGCACGAACGGGACGGGGTCGGCGTCGTTGACGTACGCCTGCACGAGGTAGGTCCCGGCGATCGAGGTCGCGTACGGCGTGATCTCGGCGCGGCCCAGCTCGTCGGTCTCGACGGTGCCGTTGCCCGTGAACCAGGCGCTCGCGCCGCTGATCGGCGCGCTGAACTGGACCCTCGCACCGGCGAGCGGGTCGCCGTAGGTGTCATGCAGGGTGATGACGAGCGGGTCGAAGGAGCTCATGACCTCGCGCTGCTGGCCGGTGCCGCTGTGGGGCAGCAGGATCGGGGACGAGGTCACCTCCTGCGACTCGGAGTCGAGCGAGGGATCGTCCATGACACACGCGCCGCTCGCGACACCGAGCGAGAGCGCGAACAGGCCACGGATGGCCACAGCAAACGGAGTCGAGGTGTGGGACATATGGTGGGCTTTCTTCGGGGGTGGGCGAGGGCAGGGAGCAGCGTGCGTCGAGAAGGGAAGTCGGCCGTTCGCGCACTTGATCAGGCCCCAGCTGGGGTACTGGCGGGGTAGCGGTCCGACGACGACGCCGACATGTGCGCGCGGCGCTGCCGATCGGTGCGCTCGCCGTACGCGCGGTCAGGAAGCGCGGACGAACGCGATCGCCGGCAGCGTGATGATCGCTTCGGCGCCGCGCGCGGCCTTGCGGTTCTGGACGACGAGGCTGCCGCCGTGGGCCTCCGCGATCTGCCGCGCGAGCACGAGCCCGATGCCCGAACCTGTCGGCTTCGTCGTGAAGAACGGCACGAACAGGTTGGAGGCGTCGGCGACGCCGGGACCGTCATCCTCGATGACGATCGCCACCGTGCTGGCGACCACGCTCCACGTGATCCGCACGCGCTGGCCCGAGGTCTCGGCGTTCGCCTCGGCCGCGTTGTGCACGAGGTTGATCAGCAGCTGATCGAGCTGATCCGCATCGCCCGGGATCTGGACGGCCGGTCCGCCATCGACGATCACCTGCGTGCGGGTCTCGAGATCGACGGTGCGCTGCACCCAGGCCGCGACGTCGACCTTGCCGACGCGCGGTGGCGGCAAGCGCACGAGGCGCGCGTACGACTGCATGAAGCGCGCGAGGGCGGCGGCGCGGCGCTCGATGACGGCGAGGCCGCGGCCGAGGTCCTCGTCGAGATCCGGCCGGCGCTGCGCGGTCTCGAGGCCGGTGCGCAGGGTCTCGGCGATCGACGAGATCGGGCCGAGCGAGTTGTTGATCTCGTGACCGAGCACGCGCACGAGGCGCTGCCAGGCCTGGCGCTCCTCGGCGCGCAGCGCGTGCTGGACGTCCGTCATCACGACGAGCTTGTGCGGCATGCCCGAGAGCCGGACCTCGCTCGGCCGGACCTCCCAGGTGCCGCGGCCACCCGGCAGCGCGAGCTCGATCGTGCGCGGCGTGTCGATCGCGAACAGGTGCTCGAGCTGGTGCGTCGCGATCGAGGTGCCCTGGAGCCGGCGACCGACGAGCCGCTCCGCCGTCCGGTTGGCCATGCGGATCGTGCCGCCGTGATCGACCGCGAGCACCGCCGCATCGAGCCCCTCGACGACGCGCGCGAGCCCGGCGGCCGCCTCCTCGTCGCGCCAGCGCTCGGTGCGGAGCTGCTCGGCGAGCTCGCCGAGCTCGGCCATCGCCAGGCCGAGCGCGTCATCGTGCCGGACGTTGCGGCCGCGGACCGAGTAGTCCTTCTCGCGGAGCGCCGCGATGATGTTGGCGAGCGTCTGGAGCGGGCGCTGGACCCGCGATCGCGCCGCCAGCGCGAACCCGAACCCGCCGACGGCCACCGCCAGGGTCGTGGTCACCCGCGCCTTGGTGTCGAAGTCGCCGAACCAGACGAGGGTCAGCGCGACCAGCGCGGGGACCGCCGCGGCGAGCAAGGCGCAGACGAAGACGGCGTCCTCGTGTCGCATGGGCCGGGCGCTCCGCATCCCCGCAGTCTACCGTGCCGGTCGCGGGCGCCTCCGGAACGGCGGGGGAGCGATCACGGGGGCTCGACGGGCGACCAGGCGAGCTCGACCGTGGGGTCGAGGTAGTGCCCGGCGGCGTCGGTGACCAGCAGGCCGCGCAGCCCGAGCTTGCGCAGCGTCGTGAGGGCGACGGCGAGGCGATTCTTCGCGGTCGTCGGGTGGAACTTCTCGCTGGGCCACCCCGCCTCGGCCAGCCGCTGCCCGCTCACCGGCTGGCCCGGTGCCGCGGCGCGGGCGCGCGCCAGCTCGAGCAGCAGCAAGCGCAGCGCCGCTCGCCGGCTCAGGACCACCCGCTCGCCGTCGGGTCGCTCGAACCAGTCAGCGTCGGGCGCGATCACCAGGCGCTGACCGGGTGCCGGATCGGGCGCGGCCGCCTGCGGCGCGAGCCCGCACGCTCGCAGCACGGCGCGCGCATGCCGGAGCGCCAGCCGGAGATCGAACGTCGCCGCGCTGACCGCCGGCGACGTCAGCGTCTGCACGATGCCGGCGATCCGGTGGGTCGCTCGCTTGGCGACCGGATGTGACGGGGTGAGCGCGCCCGTCATGGCGGCACGGCTGATCGCGACGAGCTCGGCGAGCACGTCGACCGCACCGCGGCGGTGATCGTCGGCCGGCACCGTGCGCTCGGCTTCGGCGAGCGTCGCCGCGGCCCGGTCATGGGCACCGGCCCGGGCGTACGCCGCGGCGAGGAAGGCCGAGATGACGCCGCGCACGCGCTGATGATGAGGCGCATCGAGCATGCCCACCGCGGCCTCGAGCGCGGCGATCGCTCCCTCGACATGGCCCTGCTCCAGCAGCGAGATCCCGAGATACGCCCGCGCGGGGCCTTCGTACCGGACCGCGCCGACCTGCAGGAAGTGATTCGCGAGCGCCTCCTCGAGGCGCGCGACCGCGTCGTCGAGATCGCCTTCGCCGAGCGCGACGAGGGCCAGCATCGCCTCGACGAACGCCTTGTTGAGCCAGTGGCCTGACACGGTGGCGAGCGCGATCGCGCGCTCGCCGTGGCTGCGGGCGGTGGCGAGATCGGCCGCCTCGAGCGCGAGGTAGCCAAGCTCGATGAGGGCGAGCGCCTCGTGAGCCGGATCACCCGCGCGGTGCAGGAGCTCGGCGGCGCGGATCGCGGTAATGCGGGCATCCGGCATCCGCCCGAGCTCGCGGAGGAACACCGAGGCGCGGCGCAGCGCGATGCCTTCGCGCCGTTGATCGCCGAGCGCACGATGCAACGCGGCGGCCTCGGTGAACATCGCGAGCGACTCCTCGGGCGGCGTCTGTCGCGACATGCTCGCCGTCAGGTCCGCGAACGCGAGCGCCTCGAGCTGCGGGTGCTGCAGCGCTCGCGCCAGCTCGAGCGCGCGGCGCTGGGAGGCGATCGCCTCGTCGAACTCACCGTGCGCGTGGAGCCCGCGGCCGCGCAGGATGTGCAGGGCCGTGACCAGCGCGGCCTCGATCGACGTGGCGTCGGCGGCTGCGAGCAGGCGTTCGATCAGCGCGATGAACGGGATGATCGGCCCGCGCGCGAGGACGAGCGCGCCGAGGGCGAGCGCGGCCCGCGCACCGAGCGCCAGCAGCTCGTCGGACTCGCTGGCGAGCCCCCGCTCGATCACTGCCACGAGCTGCTCGCGATCGTCCAGCAGGCGATCCAGCGCCTGCTTCGCCGACACCGACTGCGCGGCCTCGGCGAGCGCCTCGGCGCGACGCACGTAGAACGCGCCGTGGCGCCGGAGGCAGGCTGCGCGCGCACCCGGATCGGCGGCCAGCTTGGCGGCCGCGTACTCGCGGATCGTCAGGAAGAGCCCGAACCGTGCCTCGGGCTCGCGCCCCACGCGGATCAGCAGCGACTTGTCACGCAGCGCCTGCAGCGCCTCGACCGCGGTCTGCGAGGCGCCGGTCTCGACGACCTCCTCGACGGCCTCGAGGTCGAAGCCGCCGCGAAACACCGAGCACTGCGCGGTGGTGTGCTGCTCGTCGGGTGTGAGGAGGTTCCACGAGCCATCGAGCGCGGTCCGCAGCGTCCGCTGATGTCGCACGGAATCCCGGGGGCCTTGGCCCAGCACGTCGAGCCGCTCGGAGATCCGGCTGCGCACCTCGGCCGCGCCGAGCAGCGCGATGCGCGGCGCGACGAGCTCGAGCGCGAGCGGGATGCCGTCGAGCTCGCGCGCGATCTCGGCGCAGACCCGCAGATCGAGCTCGCTGCCGCGCACGCCCCCCCCGGTGCAGCCGATCCATCAGCAACTCGAGGGCCTCGGAGGCGCCGCCGTGATCCTCGGCGCGCGGCAAGGACAGGGGCCCGAGCTCGTGGACCACCTCGTCGCGGAGCCGGAGCGTCTCGCGCGAGGTCACCAGCACCGTGACGCCCGGTGCGGCCAGCAGCGGCGGCACGATCGTCGCGGCGTGTTCGGCGAGCTGCTCGAAGTTGTCCAGGATGATGATCGCCGGCGCCCGGCGGGTGAGCAGCAGGGCCGCCTGCACGAGCACGTGGGCGGCGGTGTCACCCGCGATCGTCGGGATCGCGAGCGCCCCGGCGACCGCGGCACCCGCCTCCTCGACGGTCCGGCACGTCGAGAGGTCGACGAACACGACCGCCTTCTCGTGCTTGCTGCGCCGCGCGTACTCGCGGACGAGGCGCGTCTTGCCCATGCCGGCGGCACCGTGCACGGTGATCAGCCGCTCGCCGAGGGCCTCGAGCGCCGCGAGGCGCGCGAGGTCGGCGGTGCGACCGATGAAACGCAACGCCTGGGACAACGTCGCTCGTAGCGTACTATCAACGCCGCGAGCTGCCAGCGCGCGTGTGCTATAGGATCAACTTCAGGGTCGCGTTGTCCGAGCGGCAGTGGCGGATCGCCAGCTTCCAGCACACGGTCGCCTCCACGTAGATCTCCGACGTGCCGGCCAGCGAGACCTGCCGCCCGCCGAGGTTGAAGCTGCCCGTGTACGGGATGTTCTTGTTGAAGTTCCACTTCGTCTGCCAGCCCCACAGCGTCTTGATGCGCATCATGAAGTGGACCGTGGAGCCGGGCCCCGGTAGCAGCTCCCCGTCGCGTTCGACGCGGCCGACACGCCCGCGGTGCCGATCCTCGGGAACATCACGCGGACCGTGCAACCGCGAGCGCGCCGGGCTTCGCCGGTGCCGTCGCTCGCGCCGGCCTCGTCCGCGAGGACGTCGTCGGGTGCGGCGATGTCGAGGACCACGGCCCGGGGATCGTCGCTGCTGGCTTCGTCGTTGTCGTCGTCGAAGTCGTCGCTGTCATCGTGGCTGTCATCGCTCGGCGTGAGCTCCGCGGGCGCGTCCGGGTCGACGTCGCTGCCGTCGACGTCACCACCGGCCTCGACGAGCGTGGGGTCTGCGGTCTCGTCGACGACACAGCCGGCGAACAGCACGGCCGACAGGGTGAGGGAGGAGAGTGCGAGGTGCATGGTGGACTTCGTCATGCGGTGGAACCTGGCGGTCCGCGCCGCTGCCCACCACTTAAACGTCGCTTAAGCCCGGCGCTTTAACGTCGCCGCCGCGTGCGCGCGGTCACGGCAGCTGCCAGGGCGCGTGCGCGCGGCGGACGCGTCAGCTGCCGCGCAGGCTGGCGAGCCGGCGATACAGCGCGGATCGCGAGAGCCCGAGGACGCGCGCCGCCTCCGAGACGTTGCCTCCCTGGACGGCGAGGGCACGCTCGATGAGGTAGCGCTCGACCTGCTCGAGCGTCATCTCCTCGAGCCGCGGCGCCGCCTCGGTGCGCGGCCGGAGCATGAGGTCGGTGGCCTCGATCTCGGGGCCGATCGCGAGGAGCCCGGCGCGCTCGATCACGTGCTCGAGCTCGCGGACGTTGCCGGGCCAGCTATGCGCGAGCAGGGCCTCCATCGCGGTCGCCGACAGCCGGCGCGGCGGCGCGCCCCGCATCGGGTTGCGCGCGAGGAAGTGGCCCGCCAGGCCCGCGATGTCCTCGCGCCGCTCGCGCAGCGGCGGCAGGCGGATCTCGACGGTGTTGAGCCGGTACAGCAGATCCTCACGGAACCGGCCCTCGGCGGCCTCGCGCGCGACGTCGGCGTTGGTCGCGGCGAGCACGCGGACGTCGACCTTGCGCTGGCGCGAGCTGCCGACGGGGGTGAGCTCGCCGGTCTGCAGCACCCGCAGCAGCCGCGCCTGCTGGGCGTGCGGCATGTTCGCGATCTCGTCGAGGAACAGCGTGCCGCCATCCGCGAGCTCGAAGCAGCCGGTGCGATCCGCGCGCGCGTCGGTGAAGGCTCCCTTGACGTGCCCGAAGAGCTCGCTGTCGAGCACGCCGTCGGACAGGCCGCCCGCGTTGACGGCGATGAACGCCTTGCCGGCGCGCGGCGAGGCGGCGTGGAGCGCGCGCGCGATCACCTCCTTGCCGGTGCCGTGCTCCCCGGTGATCAACACGCTCGCGGCGGACGGTGCGATCCGCTCGACCAGCGACATCACCTGTTGCATCGGCCGCGACTCCGACACGACGACGACCCGCTCGTGCTCGCGGACCCGCGCGGCCTCGGCGTGCAGCCGGTTGGCGGCGCGCAGGGCGACGCGGAGCTCGAGTTGCGCCCGCAACGTGGCGAGCAGGCGCGTGTTGTCCCACGGCTTCTGCAGGTAATCCCGGGCGCCGCGGCGCATCGCCTCGACGGCACCCTCGACGGTCGCCCACGCCGTCATCACGACCACCGGCAACGTCGGATCGAGATCGCGCAGCCGCGCGAGCAGATCCATGCCCTCGACGCCCGACGTGGTGTCGCGGGCGTAGTTCAGATCGAGCAGGCAGACATCGAAGTCCTCGGCCTCGCACACGGCGAGGGCCGCGGCCGGCGACGTCGCGGTCCGGACGTCGAACCCATTCGCGCGCGCGAGCATCCGCACAGCCTCGAGAACATCCGGCTGATCATCCGCGACCAGTAACCTCGGCGCGACGGCCACGGGAAACCCTACACTCCGCGCCGGTCCTCGACGACACGGCCGTCGAACAAGTGGACGATCCGCGTGGCCTTCGTCGCGTAATCCGGGTTGTGCGTGACCATGATGATCGTCGAGCCGCTGGCGTGCATCTGACACAGCAGCTCCATCACGGCGTCGCCGTTCTTCGAGTCCAGGTTCCCGGTAGGCTCGTCGGCGAGCAGGATCAGGGGATCGCCCGCGACCGCGCGCGCGACCGCGACGCGCTGCTGCTGACCTCCCGAGAGCTGGCCGGGGAGGTGGCGCGCCCGGTGGGACATCCGGACCGCATCGAGCGCCTCGGCGACGCGCTTCTTGCGCTCCGCCTTGTCCATGCCGCCGTACGTCAGCGGGAGCTCGACGTTCTCCTCGACCGTGAGATCACCGATCAGGTTGAACGCCTGGAAGATGAAGCCGATGCTCCGGTTGCGGAGCGCCGCGCGCTTGACGGGATCGAGCTTGGCGCTGTCGTTCCCGTCGATCCGGTACTCGCCGTGCGTCGGGACATCGAGCAGGCCGAGGATCGCGAGCAGCGTCGACTTGCCGGACCCCGAGGGCCCGCTGATCGACACGAACTCGCCCTTGGTGACCGTCAGCTCGACGTTCGAGAGCGCGCGGGTCTCCACGTCGTCGGTGTGGAAGGTCTTGCCGATGCCGGTGAGCTCGAGCAGCGTGCGCTGCGGGGCGGCCTGGGGGCCGGGCGCCGCGACCGCAGGGGCTGCGGTGGGAGAGCTGGACGGGACGGTGGATGCCATGATGCCTTGCCTTTCCAGGAGTCACTCGACGCGCAGGCGGTTGACACCGTCCCACTTCGCCATGTCAGAGAGCACGACGTGATCGCCTTCGCGGAGCCCGCTGGCGATCTCGATATCCTTGAGTGCGGCGCGTCCGAACTTCACGCTGACGCGGCGCGCCTCGCCGTCGCGCAGCACGAACAGCGTCGCGGTGGCGTGGGCCTCGCCGATCGCCGGGCGCGCGACATGGAGCACGTCCTTGGTCTTCGCGAGCTCGATGACGCCATCGACGTTCTGGTCGGGGCGCGACGACTTGGGGAGCGCCTCGGTCAGCTTGACGTCGACGATGACGGTGCCGTTCTGCGCGGCCGGATCGATGCGGACGACCTCGCCCTTGACCACGCCGGTCCGGGTGTCGACGGTCGCCGGCTGCCCGATCGTGACGTCGCTCGTCGAGGCCTCCGGGATGCGGAGCCGCGCCTGCAGCTTGTCGGGGACGACGACCTTCGCGAGCGGCGCGCCCGCTGGCACCGACTGGCCGGCCTCGACGGCGACCTGCTGGACGACGCCGGCCTGCCCGGCGCGGACGTCGAGCGCCGCGAGCTGCTCGCGCCGGAACACCGCGAG
>JALZOI010000100.1 GCA_030857245.1 Myxococcota bacterium | reverse complement strand
TGGGTGCAGATCCCGATTTTCATGATCACGCGGCCCTCTTCGCCGCGTGCGATCGCGTCGGCGTCGGCGTAGCGGCGAGTTGAAGGGAACCCCGACGAGCGAGATGCGCAGCAAACTGATCCCACTGACCGTTGAGCAGAATGCAACGGAGATGGAGCACGCACTCGGAGCGCCCTCGGCTCCATCGCATGCCTGGGCCGTCAAGCCGCATGCGGACGAGGTTGCGGATGGCGCCTTCGATCACGCCGGTGGCGATGTCGAGGTCGTCGCAGCGGAGCGCGTGGTAGCGCATGCGATGGCGGTGCTTGCTGAAGTGCGTGAGGACATCGAGCAGCTTCTCGCGCTTGGCCTTGTTACCGGGGCCGGTCTTCGCGATGGAGGCGTAGGCGGTCGACAGCGTGGTGATGACCTTGTCGGCGCCGCTCGGGCGTCGCAGATCGCGGACTCGCTCGGCGACCCACGCGGCGAGTTGGTCGGATCCCTCGCGGTGCAGACATCGCCCAGCGGCCCACACCTTCTCGACGATGTGGACCCAGTCGATGCACGGCTCGGCCTTGGGGAACCAGATCGCCTGCTGATCCCAGATCGCCTCGGCGCCGTCGGCGAGGAACAGCGTGCGCTTGGTTCCGTAGCCGCGCTTGACCGCCTGGTGGTGGAGCCACTTGAACAGCGCGGCGTGGCTCTCGAAGGTCGCGTAGAGCCGCTTGTGGATCGGTCCTTCGCACGTTCCGTCGGGATCGCGGCGCAGCGTGTAGATTGCACCGACGAACGCGACCTTGGCGTTCTTGCTCTTATCGCCTTTCGCGCGCCGTGGGCGTTGTCGCGAACGCCGTCGATCGCGTCGGCGGTGACGACCGGGTCCCGAACGCTTGGCGTGCGGGCGCTGTCGCAGCAGCAGTTCGGCGAGATCGATGTGAGGCGCGCCACCGCCGTCGACCTGGATGACGATGATCTCGCCATCGTCCTCGGGCACGGGTGCGGCTTCGAGAAACGGTCGTGCTTCGGCGCCGACCGTGTCGACCATTCGGAGCGTGGAGCGCTGGCTCGGCGACCATTCGCAGAACTGCGCGAACGTCGTGCGCGCGTTGGCGAACGCCAGCTGTGCGCACAGCCGGGTGACCGACAGCACCGTCGACAGGCTGAACCCGCCGCACAAACCGAGCACACGATCCACGGGACGATCACACGTGCTGCGGCGCCATCCGACACGTCGACCGATCGGACGTTCGAACGTCAGCTTGCCGAACCGCGTCCCGATCTCGCTGCTCACCGATCCGGCGAGCACAAACTTCGCGCCGTCATGAACGTAGTCGGTGGCGCGTGGTCGTGCGACGACGCGCGTGACGTAGAGCGCGATCATCGCCCGACCGAGCGCGAGCAGCGCTCGCCACAACGCGGACTCGACCTCGTGCAGCGACGCGGTCGTCGCGCCTCGAACGATCGCGAGCGCTTCCTGGAATGCATGCTGGACGTCGCGATCGCGAGCGTCGATACTGGTCGCCACGGGGCTCCTTGCGTCGGAGATCGGAGTAAGCAACCGGATATCTGCCGCACGGCGGCCCCGTACTTCAACTCAGATCGCGCAAGTGATCGGAACTGCTCCCGCTTCTATGCGCCAGATCGGGAACTGCACCCAGATGATTTGACCTTGCAGTGATCCACCCGGTGGGTCAGAGTCGTACTCGTACACACAGCCCCCAGGAGTCCCCGTGAAGAAGCTCGCGATCGCTCTGTTCTCCACCGTCGCCCTCGCTGCCCCCGCGTACGCCTGCCCGTCCAGTGATGGGGCGGAGTCGACGGAGCACGCACCGAAGACCGCGGAGAAGACCAAGACCGAGGACAAGGCGAAGACCGCGCCGGCGAAGGAAGCCGACAAGTCGAAGGCCCCCGACAAGACGGCGAAGCCGACCGAGAAGAAGCCCGAGAAGGTCTCGAGCAAGTAACTCGATCCCTCGGAAGCACGAAGGCGGCGAGCTTGCTCGCTGCCTTTGTTGTTTTCGGTTGTTCGGATCTTGGCGCGTGGTCGATGGCGTCAGACCAGGACGTCGAGCAGCTGCGCGCGCGTCAGGTAGCCCTCGAGGACGGCGGCGTAGTCGTCGATCAGCAGGTCGAGCTCGATCGTCAGGCGATTGCCCGACACCCGGTGGACACGGCCGGAGATCGGGATCTCGGAGCCGGCGAGCGCGAGCACGCCGGTCAGCCAGCTACCCGCGGCCGGCGGCGACGGGACATCGCGCAGCGACACGTGGGTGCGCGAGATATCGGCGACCGCCACGGGCCCGGCATCGAGGCGAACCTGGGCTGCGAGCGAGGCCGGCGGCTCGACGCGATAGTTCACGCGGCGGTTGTGGGTGATCAGCTTGTCGAGGGTGTCGTGAACCGGCGCCGACAGCGGCGTCTCGACGGTCTCGAGCACGAGCTCGCGGAGCCGCTTGAGCTCCTTTTGCGTCGTGATCAAGTTGCGGCGCATGTCCGCCATGCGCGACTGATCGCGGTGCACCTTGTCGGCGACCACGCCGAGCAGGTTGACGAGGAACCGCACACCGAGCTCCTGGTTCGACGCGAAGAACGTCTGGATCGTGCGCGCGGGGAGCGACCACACCGTCGAGCCGGGCGTCACGACCGCGCGGGTCGAGCGTGGCAGGCCGGTCAGCGCACCGAGCTCGCCGATCAGCGCCGGCGGGTGCAGCCGGAACAGATCGTCATCGGGCCGATCGAGCACGACCTCGCCCTCGGTCAGCAGATAGAGCTCGGTCGCCTGCTCGCCGACCTCGAACAGCGCCTTCTGCGGATCGATCTCGACCCGCGAAAACAGCCCGCCGAGCGAGGCAAGCTCGTCATCGCCGAACCCGTGAAACAGCGGGATGGTGCGCAACTCGCCGGCCCTGGGTCCCATGCCTCGGACCATAACCCACGTCCGGTGTACCGTGCGGCAATGCGGTGCGTGAGTGTTCTCGTGGTGGTCGCGTGCGGCCGCGGCGGGCCACCTAAAGAATCCCCAAAGATCGAGGTCGCACGCGACGCGGCGGTGGTCGCACTTCCGGATGCAGGCCCCGCCCTGCCCGCGCACCAGGCCTACGCCAACCTCGGCGACGCGATCGCCGCGATCGTCCCGCCGACCACCCGCGTCATCGGGTTCGGCGAGCTCCACGCGCGGGTCGATCGCGCCGCGGTGCGGTCCTCGCTGTCACACTTCACCGAGGCGCTCCCAGCGTTCGGAGCCCGGATCTCGGACCTCGTCGTCGAGACCTGGATCATCGATCCGAAATGCGGCGCCAAGGCGGTGAAGGCGACCGCGAAGGTCGAGGCGACCGTGAAGCGACCGGAGGCGACGAAGTCCGAGATCGCGCAGCTCGCGGACGCCGCGCGCGCGGCGAAGATCCAGCCGCACGCGATGACGCTCGCCTGCAAGGACTACGCGACGATCGCACCCGAGAACGGCGAGCCCGATCCGATCGCGATGCTCACGCTGACCACCCGCGAGCTGAGCCGCGTCGTCATGAGCGCGGTCAAGTACCGCGACAAGCAGGCGGACCATCGCCCGCTGATCGCGCTCTACGGCGGCGCGCTACACAACGATCGGTTTCCCGCAGCAGCGGTCGCCGAGTGGAGCTACGCCGACAGCGTGGACCTCGCGACCGACGGCGCGTACCTCGAGATCGATCTGATCGTCCCCGAGCTCGCCGAGGGTGACAGCGTCTCGCAGAAGCAGCCGTGGTTCCCGCTCGTCGCCGATGCCCGGCAGGTGCTGGTGTGGCAGCGCGGCGAGCGATCGTACGTCGTGATCCTGCCGCGGGCGTGAGCTCGGCGATCGCGGTGCAGTTGGCCGAGGCTCGCGTTCGAACCCACGCTTGCTACAACGTCAACATGCGGACCGTCGAGTACGAAACAACTCCCGCCGATCTGCGAAACCTGTTGAGCGGTGAGGGCGGCGTGGACCTCGAGCGAATTGCCGAGAACGGCACGCAGGTCGCGATGCGGATCGTTGGTGTGCAGCCGGGGACCACGGCCGCGCGGCTCGGTGCGCAGAACGGCGACACCATCGAATCGATCAACGACATGCCGCTCGTCAGCATCGCGGCGGCCTATCAGGCGGGCGACGCGGCGGCCAAGGAGGATCGCATCGTGATCAAAGGCAAGCGCGCGGGCGAGCCGTACACGACGGTGCTCACGATGAAGCGCTGATCGCTCACGCCTGCGCGGAATCCGGCGAGGATTTCGAACCGCGCGTAGACGTCGCTACATGTCTCGACGTGCTCGGCCTGGCCGGCGAGACGATCGCGGATACCCAGCTCGCGGTTCAAGCGAGCGCAGCCGGCGCAGTCTGCGAGGTCGGGCTGTGGGCGTGGCCGCGGCACCCGAACTACTTCTTCGAGTGGTGCGCGTGGATTGGATTCGCCGTCTACTGCTTCGCGTTCTGGCGCGCACGGCGCGATCGCGATCGGCAAGCGATCATCCTGGAATCGATCTTTGGGGTCACCGGCATTGCTCACAAGAAGCACGACCGTATCGGCCGCTGTTCGCTCGTGGTCCAAGGGAGTTCGCGAGAACACGCATTCGACAGCCCCGCCGAGAACGTTCAGGGCAACGGGGCGATGGACCTCGGGATGCTCGGTGCCAAGCGCGCCGGCAACGACGGCCGCAAAAAGCTCGAAGGGACGCGCACGGCGGGTTCGCACGCACGCGCGAGGCTGTGTTCAAGGCGCTCGCGGCGCTCAAAGGCTGGATTTGTGTATAAGGCGGAGATGGCGAGTTACGAGAAACGCACCTGGTGGCGCGGCCACCGTATGACCGAGCGACTCACGAACGAGGGCTTCCTGGAAGCAGCCGTCACGGCCGCGTTCTTGATCGCCGCAGCGGATGGCAGCGCGAGTGACGTCGAGTACGACGCGTTACTAAATCGCCTCGAGCTTCTCGGCGGCGTTGATCGCGACAAGATCGATGAGCTGCTGACCGCAGTCGCGAAGGATGTCGAGGAAGCTGGCTTCGAGCCGCGGATCGCGCGTCTCGGCGATCTGATCACGGACAAGGAAGCCGCCGAAGCAACGTTGATGCTGGCACTCGCAGTTGCGCTCGCCGACGACGATGTCTCGACCGAAGAGCGCGAGGTCGCGACGCAGCTCGCGGCCGGCCTCGGGGTTCCGGACCTCGACCTCGATCGTCTGTTGAGCGTACTTCGCACGTAGCTCTCCTCGGCCGTCCGACAGAAATTCAGTCGCCGCGGGAAGTACGGTTCAGGGATATAGGACCTGCTCAAGAGCTTCGCGTTCGACGGCAAGGCCGTGCCGATGAAGCCGTTCGATCTCGAAGGTCAGCGGAAGGTGCCCGGCACCACGGGCCTCGGCACGTTCAGCATCAAGGACGGCAAGATCACGCAGGTGCACGACGGCTACACAAAGACCCACGCGTTCAAGTTCGGCAGCAACAAGGAGGGTGCATGGATCGAGATCGGTGGAGGCCGGCACTTCCCGCTGTCGCCGACCACGGCCAAGATCTCGTCGGCCACTGGAAGAGCTCCGGCCACGAGTACAAGTTCCGCGCGGACGGCACGCTCGAGGGCGGCGGCTCGTGGCAGCTCGACGGTTACCTGCTCGGGATCCGGTACCACAACGGGGCGCAGTTCAAGCCAAGCGGACCTGAGCGCGAGAGCTCGCGTCAGCGGTTCGCGCCGACGGCGCTGGCGCGGCGCGCCATCGTCTCAGATGCCGCCGCGTACGAGACACCCGGAATCACGCCGAGGTCTGAGAGGCAGGTCGACGCGCGAAAGACCCACGCCTCGAACGCGTCGGTGCGGCGCCACTCGTCGAGCTTGGCCCGATCGCCGTAGCAGGTGAACGCGGAGTTCATGTCGCCGCCGTGCGGGGTCAGCCAGAAGCCATCCCAGCGCGCGAACCATCCTGCCTTCTGCTGAGACTCGAGCCACGCACCGGTCTCGCTCCATAGCGCCATCGCCTCGGCCTCGCGGCCCACGATCGGACGATTCGCGCCAATGAACAACACTGCCTTCTCGTTCGCCATGTCTGTTGCTCCTGTTGGTTGGAGCGCGACGATCGTTCTCGGTGGACAGGTTGTCAAAGCATCGCCACCGCAACCTGAACTCCCGGTGGAAACCTTCAGAGAGCATTTCGTGGGGAACCTCGGTCTCTCCACGTCATCGAGTGGCTGATGACTGGACCGCAGCCGGTAACTTGCAGCTGCATCCCATCGTGGTGTGTCGATACAACACGCGATGCACGAGCACCAAAGTCGAGCAGCGGTAGCTTTGCTGGCGCTTGCGCAGGCGTCTCGCCGGTGCCGATGGCGGATAACAGATCATTGCGAGGTTTCGTATCTCGCCGAGGAGACGTTCGAACTCCCGACGAACGCCGGTGCGCGAGATACCCCGCGGTTAGGTTGCTTGAGGTGGCGCCGTCTCGAAAGCCGCGCGGCGGGCCGCGGCGGATCGGCGGGGATGGGATAGTGCCCGCGTGCCGAACGCGCCTCTGACGCTGAACGACTCCGCAGGCACCCACGTGCTGGGGCTCGACACGATCGAGACCCTGGCGCTGGCAGCGGTGGTCCTGTTCATCGGGTACCTCATTCGCCGCCGGATCGCGGTGCTCGACAACTACAACATCCCGGCGCCGGTGATCGGCGGGTTCCTGTTCGCGGCAGTTGCGCTCGCCTTCCGCCAGTCCGGCGTGGTCGCGCTCGAGATGAACACCACCCTCCAGAACCCATTGATGGTGGCGTTCTTCACCACGATCGGACTCGGCGCGCGCCTCAGCCTGCTGCGCCGCGGGGGCGTGCTCGTCCTGTGGTTCTGGCTGCTCGCCGCGGTGGTGGCCGTGCTGCAGAACGGCCTCGGCATCAGCCTCGCGGCCGCCCTCGGGCTCGATCCGCTGCTCGGGCTGATCGCGGGCTCCGTCACGATGAGCGGCGGCCACGGGACCGCGGCGGCGTTCGGCAAGCTGTTCGAGGAGCAGTACGGGGTACAGGGAGCCGTGACGCTCGGGATGGCAGCGGCCACCTTCGGCCTGGTCTGCGGCGGCATCATCGGCGGGCCTGTCGGGACGCGGCTCATCGGGCGCTTCGGCCTGTCACCGAGCAGGGCCGCCGTCCCGCCGCCTCCCCCGGAGGTCGCGCGCGGCGCGCTCGACGAGGAGATCGATACCGAGCCCGCCGGCCCGGCACCGACGGCGTACAGCCTGCTCCAGGCACTGACGGTCGTCCTGGTCGCGATGGTCGCGGGCGCGATCGTCAGCGGCTGGCTGACGCGAATCATGACCCTGCCGCCCTACATCGGGGCGATGCTGTGTGCCGCGGTGCTGCGCAACCTCGCGGACGCCACGGGCCTGCTCCGACTCGAGCAGCGCTCGATCGATGACCTGGGCACGATCGCGCTGGCGCTGTTCCTCTCGATGGCGCTCATGACGCTGCGGCTGTGGGAGCTCGCCGATCTCGCGCTGCCGATGCTCGTCATCCTCGCGGGTCAGGTCCTCCTGGTCGCGGCCTTCACGACATACGTGACGTTCCGCGCGATGGGCCGCGACTACGACGCGGCCGTGATGGCCGGCGGCCACTGTGGCTTCGCGCTCGGCGCCACGCCGAATGCGGTCGCGAACATGTCGGCGCTCGTCGAGCGCTTCGGTGCGGCGCCGCGGGCGTTCCTCGTGTTGCCGATCGTGGGCGCGTTCTTCATCGACTTCACCAACGCGCTCGTGATCACCGGCTGCGTCAATCTCCTGCGGTGAGCACGACCTCGTGGAATCGTGGACACGCCAGGCTGCTCAGCTTCCGCGCAGCGCCTTCGTCAGCCCCTCGATCGTCGGGACGTCGTGCTCCTCGGTCAGTCAGGCAGCCCACGAGGTGATCGATCCCGGCGTAGTGCTCCGCCTTGCGCTTGATCGTACGTGGCCGCTCGGTCTCGAGCTCGTGGATGGCTCAGCGACATCAATGTCGCGATCGCCGGCATCTGGCTTCGACATGGCGCGTGCAACCTTGCGAGATCCGTCACGCGAGTCGGCACATCGCTTGCGCTAGGGACCTTCCATGCGCTCGCTCGTCTTGCTTTCCCTCGCCGCCCCGCTCCTCGTGATCCCCGTCCGCCCCGCCGATGCCTGCAGCGCCCCACGGTGCTGGCCCGGGGCGTTCGTTCCTGCGGACAACGCGACGATCCCGGCGAACGCGCCGGCCCTCTACTGGCGTCCTGCACGGGACCTCGGCGGGGAAGTCACGCCGGATCCTGCATCGGTGTCTCTGACCACGGTCGACGATCCGGATACCCAGATCTCGTTCACCGCTACCGCGCTCCCCAGCGGCGACTTCGTACTGGCGCTCGACGAACCGCTCGTCCCCGGCACGCGCTACGTGCTCGAGGACCTCGCGACGTGTGGCGACGAATTTGGACCGCGCGTCGGCTTCCTCGCCGCCAAAGCCGAGTACGAGTACGACGTGACCGACCACGTCTGCACCATGGGCACGCTGGGGGTGTTCATGTCCGACGGCAAAGCGACGGAGGCGTGCGCACTCATCGACGTCTCATGATGGTCCAGCGCGGCACGGTTACTCGCGGCCGCGGCCCGCACGCTGCGCGTGCTCGTCGGGGAGGATGGTCAACGACGGGCTCAGAGCGGCGGTCCGGTGCGCGAGAGGTAGGCGAAGTCGATGTCGTGGTTGTTCGAGCGTACGGAGAACAGGCTCGGTGTAGACGCCGGTGTGATCGACCGGGGTCTCGACGTTCGCATACCCGAAGTAGTAGCCCGTGCCGGCGTCGCGCCGGATGCGCAAGAACCCCATGCTGACGCTGATGTCCGTCTCGGCTCCGGACAGCGCCGCCATCTCGTCCGTGCGGTCGGCGATGCCAAGCACGCTCGTCGAGTCGTTCGAGCTCATGGTCCACGCGCGTGTCCGACCTTCGACGCTCAGCTGCTCGGCGTCTTGGTCGGTGCTCCCCTCGACGAAGTGGGCGATGTTGCGTCCGCGGTCGCCGGGGATGTTGGCTCGATGTGCTCGCGTGCCGTGAGGAGTCGCTGTCCGAACTCGTCGATCGTCAGCCGCAGGACCACGACATCACTCACGGCCTGGACCGCTGAGACGGGAATGACCACCTGCGCATGGGTCCAGAATGGCTTATTGATGCCGAGCGCGCTGATCGCGTCGGACGTGACCCGAACAACCAGCGACTCCACCTTCCATGCTCCGGCATCGATCTCGATCTCGTCGACGCGGCCGAATACGCGTCCACCGCCACCGACGACCTGCATCCCTCGTAGCTGCTGACTGTATTTGATCATCGCAAACCCTACGATCGTTCAGTCGATGCGGCACGCCCTGCTCGCGTCATTCTGCCGAGAGGCACGGCTGGGCTCCCCGGCGGGCTCGCCGCTGCGGGACGTCCGCAACTTCAATCAGCTGGGCGCCGGTCCGACCCACCGAGTACACGCGGAGCTCGCCGTCCTTGTTGTAGTTCCAGGCGCCGACGCGCGCCCCACTCTGCCGAAGAGCACTCTCGAAGCTCATGTGTTTGCCAGCTTGGTCATCGCGAACGCGCAGTGTTGAGTACTCCGAGCTCGTGCATCGCGTCTTCGCTCGAGAGCTCATCCCGATCGCGCGCGGTGGCCACGCTCGCGATGCATGCGCGCGGCGCGCATGTAGCGGGTCGATCCTGGCTAGCGTGGGTTTCGCTTCATGCGATCCGTCCGCTTTGCTTGAGCCAGTCGAGAGTGGGCGCGAGAGTGTCGCGTGCGGAGCGGAAGCTTACGCCAAGCTCGCGCTGCGCCTTTGCCGACGACACGAACCAGAACTTGGTGGCGTACGGGACTATGTGCGGGTTGTAGGGCAGCGGAATGCGGAGCCTGGTCGCGACCGCGGTGATCACCTTGAACAGACCGTTTGGCACGCGCACGATCCGTTTGTGCTGACCGAGTAATTCGAGGCACAGCTGAGCAATCTGCTTCACGCTCAGATTGGCGCCGCCAAGGATGTAGCGATGTCCCGAACGGCCGCGCTCGAGCGCGCGCACGATCGCTAGCGCGACGTCGTCGAGGTACACGACCGACGTGCCGCCGTTGCACACGAGTACTGGCTTGCTCTTGGCGAAGTCGATCAGGTTGCAAGCGGTGATCAGGGCGGTGTCGTTTGGGCCGTAGACCTCGGCCGGGTTGACTACTACGACCGGCACGCCGTCGGCGACTGCCGCCATGCACATCGCTTCCGCCGCGCGTTTGCAGCGCGAATACGATAGCCGCCGATCGGGTACCGTCCATTCCGCCGACTCGTCGAATTCGTGTGGCTCGCTCGACGCGTTGATCGCGAGAATGCTCCACACGAACACGACGCGAGTGCCGGGCCGAGCCCTGGCGGCGTCGAGCACATTACGGGTGCCGCCGACCACGACGTCCCCCATCAGCGGGGAATCGATCTGATCCCACGCCGACAGGCTCGCCAGGTGGATCACCGCATCGCAGCCGTCGATCGCTGCCTGCACGCTCGCAAGGTCGCGCACGTCGCCGACCGCTCGCTCGCAGCTCGTGCCATCGATCCGATCAGTCTTGCTCGTCGGGCGCAGCAGGCATCTCACCGCGTGACCCTCCGCGATCAGCGTGCGCACGACGACCGATCCGATGAAGCCGTCCCCCCCCGTGACCAAGATCATCATGGCCCGAGGTCGTAACACGTGCGCCATGCCCAGATCACCCTGGCATCGGTTGGTGCTTGGCTCATCTCCGACGGAGAAACAGTCTCTCAAGTCAAAGGGCGAGGCATACCGGCGCTACCAGGAACGGGTGTCGCGATTCGTGCCGTGGCCTCGTAGATCCACCAACCTGAACAGCGCGCTGGGGCCCGACGTTGTATTGCTTGTCCAGCGAGTGAACAGTAGCGTCGGCGCATGGACTTACGAGCGATCGCGAACAGGAGCCACCGCGGCATCGATCTCGCGATGGCCTTACAGTTCCCGATGTGGGCGCACCACGTGCGCGTGAGCGGCGGCGAGAAGGTGCCGGAGGCTGTCACCCATTGCAGCATCCGATGGTTGACGCTCGAGAAGTGGCCGCACTCCACGCTACCCGACTTCATCACGAAGCTGCCGCGGCTCAGCTACCTCGAGGTGCGCAACGCCGGCAAGCTGCGCCGCTTGCCCGACTTCGTGTTCGGGCTTCAGCGGCTCGAGGTGCTCAATCTCGAGGGCAGCGCGATCGAGACCCTCGACGGAGTCGAGCGCATGCCGGCGCTCGCCGCGATCATGCTCGCGCGCACGCCGCTCGGTCGTGCCAAGGCCGTCCGCGAGCTCGCCGCGCGGATTCCCATGGGCGAGGTGGCCCACGTCCAGCAGACGACGATTCACATCGACCGGCCCGTGGTCGTCCCCAAGAACCGGGCCGAGCTGATTCGTGCGGTCCAGCGCGGCGTCTATCCGGAGATGCCGAAGCCCGACGCGAGCGGCGGCACGTTCGAAGGCCTTGACGTCTACTGGCCCTCCTCGAAGACGAACTTCGCCAAGACGACATGGCGGTATTGCAAGCTCAGGGGCGACTTCAGGCGCAGCAACTTCGATGGCGCGACGTTCGATTCGTGCATCTTCGTCGACAAGTGGTTCGAGGGGATCAGCGCGAAGGGCGCCACGTTTCGCGGCTGCTACTTCAAGGAGTGTGTGATGAAGGGCGCAAACCTCGAGGGCGCGCGGTTCCTCGACGTGGCGCCCGACAGCGAGCTCGACCTCTCCAACGCGAAGGCCGCGAGGCTCGAGCTCGCAGCGCGGTTCACGTCGCCGGGCGCCGCCACGCGCGTCGTCGCCCCGAAGGCCGATCTGCGCGACGCTTCGATCGCGCTCGCGCTCACGGCCGATGCCAGGCGCCCGGGGCCGAAGGCCACGTGGCCGACCGCCGCGTTCGCCGGTGCGAGGACGAGCAAGGCGACGCGTATCGAGTATGCCCCGCTCGTCGGCGCGGCGCCCGCGAGGGTGTCGACGGCTGCGGCGCCCGAGCCGCCGAAGCGCGTCATCGTCGATCCCAGGGGGCCGTGCGCCGCCGTGCTCGGGCGTATCGACGCCTCGAACGCAGGACTATGGCTGCTCATCGCCGACGCGAAGGTCGCTGCGGCATGGCGCGGTGACGACGGCGAGGACAACAGTGACTTCGCACGCGCCACGCGGGCGCTCGAGGCCGGAAGGCACACGATCCGCGTGGGCGACGGCCGCGGCCTGATCATCGCGGACATCGGCGAGCACGGCTACGCGTTCGCCTATGCGATCGACGGCGGAGTCGCGCTGCTCGAGCTCGGCGTCGTCGAGGACGACTTCGACGAGAGCATGGGGTGGAAGAAGCTGGCGAAGCTCCACGGCGCCCACGTCGCGCAGCTCGCCGCGAAGCGACGCTCGAAGGTCGGCATGGTGACCGTGACGAGTGGCGCGCTCGCGCTGCTGCTGCCGTACGCCACGCTCCGCAAGCGCGGCGAGGACCAGCTCGTCTTGCCACTACCCAACGGTACCTACGAGATCGTCAGGGAGCAGTTCGCGGATCCGTCCCCCACCGACGCGCACGGTACTTACCTGGGACGCGTGCGGATCGCACGCGCGGAACGATAGGTACGGTTCACCATGAGCCGACTCGCCATGGGGACGAGCATGACACGACGCCCTACGCGCTGCGGAGGATCGTATCGAGCTCGTCCGCTCACTCCGTGCTGATCGACAGCAGCGAGCGCGATGCACTGGAGCTACGCCGATAGCGTCGACCTCGCGACCGACGGCGCGTACCTCGAGATCGACCTGATCGCCTGAGCGCAGGTACAGAAATCGGGCCTCCACACCCTCTGCGTCGAGGGCTGTGACTAGACTGCCTCGTGACCTGGATCGAGGATCAATTCGAGCGATTCTCCACGTGGGCCGAGACTTCGATTCCAGCGGCGGTGCTCGCCGTTGTCATCGTGCTGCTCGGCTACCTGATCGCGCTGTTGCTCAAACATCTCGCGACGCGGCTGTTGCGGCGCTGGAGCACGGGGCTGGTCGGGGTCGTCGAGCGGATCTCGCACCAGCGCGGCGTGCCGATCCCGATCGAGCGGGCCGAGACCGAGACCGTCGTGGTCAAGGTCACCAGCCGGATCGTGTTCTGGCTCGTGTTCGTGATCTTCATCGCCGCGGCGACGTCCGTGGTCGGATTCCCGGTCGTCTCGACGTGGCTGCAGGGCTTCGCCGCGTACCTCCCGCGGGTGCTCGCCGCGCTCGCGGTCGTGCTGCTCGGGATCCTGGCCGGTAACCTGGCGCGCGTGCTCGTGCTGTCGGCGGCCGCCTCGGCGGGCCTCAGCTACGCGCGCACGCTCGCGCGGACGATCCACATCAGCATCATCTTGATCGCGGCGGTGATCGCGATCGAGGAGCTCGGCGTCCAGGTCACGTTCCTGATCGTGCTGGGCTCGATCGCGCTGGGGGCCGTTCTCGGTGGGGCCGCGCTCGCGTTCGGCCTGGGTGCGCGCGGCGCCGTCAGTAACCTGGTCGCCTGCCACTACCTCGTGCGGAGCTACCGCGTCGGTCATCGGATCCGGATCGATGGCTTCGAGGGCGCGATCGTGGCGATCGAGCCGACCGCGGTCGTGTTGCAGACCGCCGAGGGGCGTGTCTCGATCCCGGCGCGCACGTTCAGCGAGAAGCCGTCCACGCTGCTCTCGGGCGAGACCACGTCGTGAACCCGGTCGACTCGCTCGCGCTCGCGCTCGTCGAGACGCATCCGGTCGATGCGGCCCGCGCGCTCGAACGGCTCGCTCCCGCGCCGGCCGCGGCGCTGCTCCGCGAGCTCGAGCCGGCGCTCGCGGCGGTCGTGGTCGCGCACGCGGAGGCCGGGTTCGTGACCTCGCTGTTCGTCGAGCTCGACGCCGAGGCCGGCCCGATCGTGGCGGAGCTGCCGTCGAGCATCGCGGCAGCCCTGCTGCGCCGCGTCCCGGTGGCGACCGCCGACGCGGTGCTCTCTGCCTGCCCGCCTCGATTCTCGACCGCGGTGCGGGGCGTGATCTCGCAGCCGATCCGGACCGCCGGCGCCCTCATGGATCCACACGCACCCTCGCTGCCTCGCGATGTCGCCGCGGCCGATGCGCTCGCGCGGATCCGGCAGCATCCCGATCGCTTCAGCCACTACGTGTACGTCGTCGATCGCGGCGGCGTGCTGGTCGGGGTGACCCGGCTCGTCGATGTCATCGCAGCGCCACCCGAGCTGTTGCTCGAGGATCTGATGCGCACGCCGGTCGCCCGCCTCCGGACCGACGACCTCGAGGTCGCGGCGCTCGCGCATCCAGGTTGGACGATGTATGCCGCGCTGCCGGTGGTCGATCGCGACGACCGGCTCGTCGGCGTGATCCGGGACGATGTCGTGCGCTCGATCCTGCAGCGCACCCGCGTGTCGCGGTCCGAGACCTCGGTGTCGCTCGCGCTCTCGCTCGCGGAGCTGTTCTGGCTCGGTCTCAGCGGCGTGACCGAGGGGGTGGCAAGCGTGGTCGGTCGCGAGGCCAAGGTCGCCGAGGCGACGCCGCCCAAGGATCCCCCGTGAATCCGAGCGCAGAGCCCGCGCGCGCCGCGCTCGCGGATCACCTGATGGCGATCCACCCGCACACCGCCGCGATCGTGCTCGAGCGTGCGGAGCCCGACGAGGTCGCGCGGTGGCTCGACACGCGTGAACCCGTGGCCACGACCGCGGTCCTCGCGCGCATGGTCCCCGAGCGCGCGGCGCGGGTC
>JALZOI010000638.1 GCA_030857245.1 Myxococcota bacterium | reverse complement strand
GCCTCAACGGCGTCAGCCTCAACGGCGTCAGCCTCAACGGCGTCAGCCTCAACGGCGTCAGCCTCAACGGCGTCAGCCTCAACGGCGTCAGCCTCAACGGCACGCGCACCGATGATGGCTCGCAGCTGACGGTCGAATCGATCGGTCCGACGCTGACCGCCATCCTCTCGAACGGCGCGACCGTGCCGATCAAGATCGAATCGGCGACGCAGCTCGCCGGCGCGAACAGCGACGTGTGGTCTTACGGCATCGCGTATCAGAGCGACACCGGCTGGACCCCGCTGTGTGGTGACGGCGTCGGCGCGCTCGCCGTGGCCGGCGTCTGGAACACGGACCGCGGCGTCGCCGGTGGCGGTGCCTACACGGCCACGCCGAGCTCGTTCACGTTCGCGTGCCGCGGCAAGACGATCGCGAAGTGCATCGAGCTCGGCTACAAGACCTGGACCGGTAGGACGGCGGAGCTCACGAGCTGCGTGCGCCTGCTGCGCGGCGACTTCTGCGGTGATGGCACCCCCTACACCGTCGACGGGACCACCCTGAACATCTATGACCACGCCGGCATCCAGACCGACACGGAAAGCTGGGCGGTCGAGGCCGAGTGGACGCCGAACGGTGCGCGCTGCATCTCGGAGGCCCAGCTGACCCGGTCCCAGCAGCAGCTCGGCATCGCGCCGTCTTGCGCGGCCTCCCTGTCGAGCGGTGCCGCCTGTGGCACCTTCGCGAACGGCGGGTTGCTGATCTCCGAGCTGCCCTGACCTACCCGGAGCAGTCGACGGCCTCCCCGGAACCGGCGACAATGTACGCATGGCGGTGCTGATCGATGTGGCGACGCGGCGGAGCCATCCGCTCGGCGTCCCGACGACCATCGGACGGGGCGAGACGTGCCAGATCCGGATCGACGACCCGATGGTGTCGCTCGCTCACGCGGAGATCACCCGCTCCGAGAATGGCGAGTACCGGATTCGCGACCTCGGTAGCCGGCGCGGTACGTTCCTCGGTGCCCGCAAGGTGACCGAGGCAGCGCTGCGCGACGGCGACGAGCTGATGATCGGACCGTGCCGGTTGCGCTTCCAGGCCTCCGACGCCGCGGCCGGCGCGGGCGCCGCCGACGAGCGCCAGGAGCTGGTCCGCTTGCGCGCCGTCGTTGAGCTCGGGCGCGCGATCGGCGTCGAGCACGATCTCGACCGGCTGCTCGCGCGCGTGCTCGAGACCTGCCTGCAGCTGCTGCGCGCCGACCGCGGCGCGATCGTGATCTACCAGCCGCACTCGAAGGCGCCGTGGATGACGGTGACCCGGAGCAAGTCGGGCGAGGAGTTCGCGGTGTCGGCGAGCGTGCTCGGCCAGGTCATGATCACGCACGAGCCCTATCTGCGCACCGAGGTCGACAACGACGCCGTCCTCCAGCGCTCCAGCAGCCTGTCGGCGCACGGCGTGCGCTCGGTGATGGCCGTGCCGCTCCGCTACCAGGCCGACGAGACCGAGTGGCTCGGCCTCATCCAGATCGACTCGCGAGCGGTGGTGAACGTGTTCGGCCCGAAGGAGCTCGAGCTGCTCGACGCGATCGCCGGCCCGGCCGCCCTCTCGATTAAGAACGCGATGCTGGTGCGCCAGGTCCAGTCGGTGATCAGCGACGAGTGGCGCCGCCTCGAGCGGGTCGTCCGCGACCTGCCACTCGGCGTGATCGTCCTCGACCAGCAGCGCACCTGCGTGATGGTCAACCGCTGGGTCCACACCCGTCAGACCGACCTCGGCGAGCTCCGCCCGGGCGTCATCGTCACGAGCATCGCCGGCGTGCCGTGCACGAGCCTGGTCGGGGGTGACGTGCGAACGCAGATCACGTCGGCCGAGTCCGAGCGCACGTTCTCGATCGTCGCGAACACCACCGGCGATGGCCGCGAGAGCGTGATCGTCATCAACGACATCACCGAGGAGCGCGAGCGCCAGAATCAGATCGCGCACAAAGATCGCGTCGCGCTGATCGGCCAGCTCGCCGGCGGCATCGCGCACGACTTCAACAATTTGCTGCACGTCATCGTGACGTACGCGAACATGCTCGAGGAGTCGCTCCAGGATCCGGAGGCGCGCGATGACGTCCGCCAGATCACCCACGCCGCGACCAGCGCCGCCGAGCTGACCCGTCAGCTGCTGACGTTCAGCCGCCGCGAGCTCGTCAAGCCCAAGGTCGTCGACGTCGCCCGCGTGGTCAACGGGATGGAGAAGCTCCTGCTGCGCACCATCGGGCCGCAGATCCAGCTCGTCACCTCGATCGGTCCGCGGATCCCGCCGATCCTGATCGATACCGCGCAGCTCGAGCAGATCTTGATGAACCTCGTGGTCAACGCGCGCGACGCGATGCCCCACGGCGGCAAGGTCGAGGTCCGGGTGACGGCGGTCGAGCTCGACGCCGAGCGCGCCAGCCAGCGCGCGATCGCCGCCGGCCGTTACATCGCGATCGAGGTCGCGGACTCCGGCGAGGGCATGCCGCCCGAGGTCCGCGCGCGCATCTTCGAGCCGTACTTTTCGACGAAGGCGCGCGGCAAGGGCACCGGCCTCGGCCTCGCGACCGTGCACGGCATCGTCGAGCACGCCGGCGGCGACATCTTCGTCGACTCGCGCGTCGGCACGGGCACCACGTTCCACATCTACCTGCCGGCCACCGAGCAGGCGCTCGAGGTGTCGCGCAAGATCCCGGTGATCACCGAGACCGGTGGCACGGTGCTGGTCGTCGACGATGACGAGAACATCCGGCGCGTCACCGAGCGGCTCCTGCGCTCCGATGGCTACGAGGTGCTGTCGGCCGGCTCGGGCCCCGAGGCCCTCGAGGTCGCAGCGGCCCACCCCGGCACGATCGACGTTCTGCTGAGCGATCTCGTGATGCCCGGGATGACGGGTCGGGACCTCGCGCGCGAGCTCGCGGTCCACCGCCCCACCACGAAGGTGCTGTTCATGTCGGGCTACCACCAGCACACGCCGATCGCGGGCTCGCAGTTCCTGGCCAAGCCGTTCCACCGCACCGATCTGCTCGAGAAGCTGCGCGAGGCGCTCACCGACGACGCGCCGAGCGCCGAGCCCGGCGCGACGTAGCCGCGGTCGGCTACGTCCGGCCCGAAGCCCCGCTGATTCGACGACCGGCCGTCCGAGACCGAGACCGAGACCGAGACCGAGACCGAGGCCGAGACCGAGTCCGAGACCGAGGCCGAGACCGAGTCCGAGTCCGAGACCGAGTCCGAGACCGAGACCGAGACCGAGGCCGATCTCTATCCGGATCCGAGACCGGATCCGGCCCCCGGGTCAGCCGCGCTGGAGGCCGTAGAGCAGCCCGCCGAGGCGATCCCGCTCGGCCGCGAGCGGCGCCTCGTCGAGCCAGCCGAAGGCGACCGCGATCTCGAGGCAGCTGCAGACCTCGCGGTGGCTGCCGAGGGCGATCCGGTAGTGGTGCAGCCGATCCCCGCCGCTCCGCCCGCTGCCCTCGGCGACGTTCTGCGTCACGGAGCTCAGGGCATCGGTGATCTGGCTCGTCATGGTACGGCTGTGCCGCTTGATCCGCGCGATCGTGGGCCGCAGCTGGCGGATGATCTCGAGAGACAGGTCATAGGCAACGAAGCGCATGGGCGATAGCTCCTGTGGTGGGTTCGCAGCGCCCAAGCGAAAGCGCCGTGACGCGCGCTGCGAACGACCGCTCGCGCTCACCTCGCCACCTCGCGCGCGCGGCAAGGCGGTTTCGCGACCAAGCGAGACCCACCGCAGGAGCGAGCCCATGCGCGCCCGCTGACCGGCGCTCGCAGATCCCTCCGCGAGGCCGTCTCGATCGCGCCGCGATCAGCGCGCCCGAACGAGCTCGATCGAGCTCGATCGATGGCCCCACCGACAGCGCGGCGAGCTCGCCGGTGCGCGAGCCGACGCGCCGAGCCGCCTCGCCGAAGCGATGTCTGCGGTCCCGTGAGCGGCGCGAGCTCCCGGATCGCGCGAGCTCTCGCCAGGCCCGGAGCGCGCGGTCCAGCCCGGCCACGCCGTCGGTCGCCATGGTGGCCTCCTCTGCGTGTGTCCCCCCACCGCGAGAGGACACGCGCCGAGCGCACGACGGGTGGCGGAGAACGCGCGCTCCGGGTCGCAGCGCTCGTCACGGTCCTCTCGCTGTGCGTGGGTGAACACGCAGAGGAGACTCACCATGGCATTCGACGCTTATGACCGATCACTGGACCTGTTGCGCACCCTCGCCGGCACGCTCAAGAAGCTCACGAGGATCGATCCGGATCTCGCGAGGCAGCTGCGGCGGGCCGCGCAGAGCATCACGCTCAACATCAGCGAGGCGAATCGGCGGGTCGGCAAGGACCGTCAGCACCTGTTCAAGGTCGCCCTCGGCAGCGCCGCGGAGGTCGGCGGCTGCCTCGATGTCGGCCTCGCCCTCGAGTACGTGCACACCGACGAGGTCGCCGACGCGATGGCCTTGCTCGACCGGGTCCGCGCGATGACGTACCGGCTCTCGATCGGCTGAGCCCCGCCGGACCGGATCCGGATCCG
>JALZOI010000637.1 GCA_030857245.1 Myxococcota bacterium | reverse complement strand
CCGCAGCACCGGCGCGCGCGCGCGGCTAGGCCGCGACCGGCGGCGCGTCCGGCGCGGCCAGCTGGGCCGCCACCGTCGCCAGGAATCCGCGGATGCTCATCGGCTTCGCGATGTAGCCGTCACAGCCGGCTGCGCGGATGCGCTCCTCATCACCTTTCATCGCCAGCGCGGTGAGTGCGATCACCGGGATGCGCGAGGTGGCGGCGTGCGCCTTGAGCAACGTGGTGGCCTGCAGGCCGTCCATGCCGGGGAGCTGGATGTCCATCAGGATCAGCTGCGGGAGCTGCTCGTGCGCGAGCGTCAAGCCGACCTCGGCATCGCTCGCGCTGAGCACGGTGTGCCCTGCCGAGGTCAGCAGCAGCACCGCGAGCGTCATGTTGTCGGGGTTGTCTTCGATGACCAGGATGTTCGCCATGTCAGGCCTCCAGCTTGCGGCCGGACATCGCCCGGCGGACTTCCGAGGTGAAGCGGTCGTGATCGAGCTCGGTCTTCTCCAGGATCAACGCGACCTCGCCCTTCAGCGTCGCGCGGCTCTCCGCGCTGACCTTGTGTGCGGTCACCACCATGATCGGGATGCGCGCGGTGGCAGGATCCCGGGCGAGCTCCTCGACGACGTCGAAGCCGTTCACGTCGGGCATCATCAGATCGAGCACGATCAGATCCGGGATCTCCTTGCGCGCGATGTCGATCGCCGCGCGCCCCCCGAACGCTCGCAGCACGGTGCTGCCGAGCGCCATCACGTGGAGTGCGACGAGCTCGACCGCGCCGGGATCGTCGTCGACCACGAGGATCCGTAGCAGCCGTCCGTTCGCGATCGGCAACAGCCCGAGCTCGACGAGCGACTCGGAGAGATCTTGACGGGACATCGGCTTGTGCATGACCGCCGCCGCCCCGAGCGCGAACGCCTTGCTCCGCTCGTCGAGCACCGAGACGATCACGACCGGCACCCGCATCAGCGATGGGACCTGCTTGATCCGGGCGAGAAACTCCCAGCCATCCATGCCGGTGAGGTGGATATCCAGCGTGATCAGGGAGAGCGGCTGCTGCGTCGCCAGCGCGAGCGCGGTCTCGCCGGACGACGCCACGATCACGTGAAACCCCTCGGACTCGAGCTGGAGGCGGATCAGCTCGGCGCACGTGCGGTCGTCCTCGACGACGAGCGCCGTGCGCGCCCCGGGCTGGGACTCGGCAGCCCTCGCGCGGCTGTGGGGTGCCGCCGACTTCAGCTCGTTCGCGCGGCGCAGCGGGATCCAGACCGTGAAGCACGAGCCCGAGCCCGCGGCGCTCTCGGCGGCCACCGTCCCGCCGTGCAGCTCGGCGAGCGACTTCACCATCGCGAGGCCGAGCCCGGTGCCTTCGAACCGGCGGGCCAGCCCGCTGTCGATCTGCGTGAACGGGCTGAACAGCCGCAGCAGCGACTCGGGGGCGATGCCGATCCCGGTGTCTCGCACGCTGATCTGGAGGAACTCCTCGTGCTCGCTGTCGGCGAGCGGGAAGCTCCGGCGCGCCGTCCACATCGTGACGGGTTGCCCCACGCCCTCCCGCGACACGCGGCGCGTGTGCAGCGTCACCTGCCCACCCTCGCGGGTGAACTTCACCGCGTTCGACAGCAGGTTGTAGACGATCTGCTTGACCTTGCGCGGATCGACGCACAGCGAGCCGAACCCCTCGTTGGCGTCGACGCCGAGCCGGATCCGGCGCAGCGTGGCCTTCTCGCGGACGATCGACAGGCTGTTCGCGAACAGCGTCGAGACCTGGACGGGCTCCAGGTCGAGCGTCATCTTGCCGGCCTCGACCTTCGACAGATCGAGGATGTCGTTGATCAGCGCGAGCAGGTGCTGGCCGCTCGTGAAGATGTTCCCGATGAACCCCCGCTGCTGCTCGGTCAGCTCGCCGAGCATCCCGTCCTTGAGGACCTCCGAGAACCCCATGATCGCGTTCAGCGGCGTGCGCAGCTCGTGCGACATGTTGGCGAGGAACTCGGACTTCATCCGGCTGGCTTCCTCGAGCTCCGCGTTCTTGATCTGCAGCGCGAGCTCGAACTGCTTGCGCTCGGTCACGTCGCGCGCGGCGCCGACCACGCCCTGCAGGCGGCGATCGCGATCGTGGAACGTCGTCGCATTGTACGAGACCACGGTGAGCTTGCCGTCGCGCGCGCGCGCGGTCAGCTCGTAGTTCGTGACCTTGCCCTCGGTCAGCACGCGATTGATGCCCGCCTGCGCGCGACCTGGATCCGTGAAGTGGTTCTTGAACGGCGCGCCGATCAGCTCGTCACGCGTGCAGCCGGTCAGCGCTTCGAACTGCTTGTTGACGTCGGTGATGATGCCGCGCGGATCCGTCGTCATCATCGCGTCGATGTTCGACTCGATCAGCGACCGGGTGTAGAAGTGCTGGTCGCGGAGCCGCTGGTCGAGCTTGGCGCGCTCCTCCTCGACGAGCTTGCGCGCGGTGTTGTCGGTGCCGATCAGCAGGTAGCCGATGATCGCTTCCTCCGCGTCGCGCAGGGCGGTGACCGACACCACGGCGGGGAACCGGCTTCCGTCCTTGCGGATGTACGTCAGCTCGTAGATGTCCTCGATCCCGCGCGAGGCCTTGAACACGAGGGCGTCGAAGCCCGGCGCGATCGGGGTGCCGAGCTCCGTGCTCAGCGCCATCGCGCGTGCGATCAGCTCCTCGGGATCCGAGATGTCTGCCGGGGTGATGGTGTTCGTCACCTCGGCCGCCGTGTAGCCGAGCATGCGCTCGGCTCCGACGTTGAAGATCTGGATCACGCCCTTCGCATCGGTCGCGATGCTCGAGAAATTCGCGCTGTTGAAGATCGCGCTCTGCAGCGCGCCCGCCTCCAGCACGATGACCTCGCTCCCCGAACCCATCGGTCACGGTACATCGTGCCGTCGAGATCCTATCGAGAATCGTGTGTGCGGCAGCGCCGCGAGACGCCGGCGTCTCTACCAGCCGGTCTCTTTGCGCGCCCGCTGCATGCGACACTGGGCATGTCGGGAGACGATGCTGCACGAATTCATCACGGCCCAGCGCACCGAGATCATCGCCCGCTGTCGCGCGAAGGTCTCGAGCCGCCCCGCACCGCGCGCCACGGACCTCGAGCTCGAGCATGGCTTGCCGATGTTCCTGGACCAGCTCATCGCGATCCTGCGGCTCACGGCCGACGGCAACGACGCGCTCTGTGCGAGCGCGACCCGGCACGGCAACGATCTCCTCCGCCGGGGCTTCACCGTCGCCCAGGTCGTCCACGACTACGGCGGCATCGGCCAGGCGATCCGGGAGGTCGCCGCCGACACCTTCGCCGCGATCACGACCGCCGAGCTGGCGACGCTCACCGCCTGCCTCGACGACGCCATCGCGTACGCGGTCACCGAGTACGGCCGGCTGCGCGAGCACGAAGGCACCGAACGCCTCGGCCGGCTCGCCCACGATCTGCGCAATCAGCTCAACAGCGGCCTGCTGTCGTACGAGATGCTCAAGACCGGCTCGGTCAGCATCGACAGCAGCACGGGCTCCGTCCTCGCGCGGAGCTTGCTGGGGCTCCGCAACCTGATCGATCGCGAGCTCGCCGAGGTGCGGCTCGCCGCGGGGTTGTTCGACCGCCAGAGGATCACGGTCAGCGACCTGCTCGAGGATCTCGAGGTGCCCGCGGCGATGGAAGCCACGGCGCGCAACCTCGAGCTCTCGGTGACCCAGATCGCACGCGACGTGACCGTCCTCGCGGACCGCGCGATCCTCGACGCCGTGCTCGCGAACCTCCTGCAGAACGCGTTCAAGTTCACCCGGCCCAAGACCCACATCGTGTTGCGCACGCTCGCCACGGCAGATCGCGTGCGCTTCGAGATCGAGGACCGCTGCGGCGGGTTGCCGCCGGGCAAGGCGACCGAGCTGTTCCCCGCGATCGAGCCGGAGGTCCGTGATCGCAAGCACTCCGGCCTCGGACTCGTCATCTGCGCGCGCGGCGTGAAGATCAACGACGGGCTGATCAGCGTCCGCGATGTGCCGGGTACCGGCTGCGTGTTCACCGTCGACTTGCCGCGCCAGTAGCGCGCGCTACCCCCAGATCGCGCCGTGCGCCGCCGCATCGTCGTCGGGCCCGCCGCGGGCGGCATAGAAGTGGGCGGCGACGACCGCACGCACGTGACCCTCGGGACAGCGCACCGGCATCGGGTGGCCGTGCCAGTGGTCCTCGCCGAACGCCATCACGACCAGGCGGTCACGCACCGGCGCGATCCGGACCTCGCAGTGCGTGCGCGCGCGATCCCAGAGCTCGAGCTCGCCGCCCCACGCCTCGTCCCACGTGCGCGGCAGGTAGTAGAGGACCGAGAGGACGCGATCGAGGTGGCGCGCGCTGTCACGGTTGAAGTCGACGTGGAGCGCGAGGTGGCCGCCGGGCAGCGTCGCGAGCGGCCCCGCGCCGGTGTAGTGCGGGTCCGCGATCAGATCGCGGCGGCCGGTGAGCGCCCCGAGGAACTCGAGGAACGCGAGGCCGCCGAGCTCCGCGAGCAGCCAGCGCAGCGC
>JALZOI010000636.1 GCA_030857245.1 Myxococcota bacterium | reverse complement strand
CTCGCCACCGCAACGGCCGCCAGCGCCTCGAGCACGCTCGCGCAGCGCCAGCGATCGCCGAGCCGGCGATGCACGCGGAGTGCCGCGGCGAGCTGTGCGCGCGCCTGCAGGTACTCGCCTCGCTGTCGCGACACCGTGCCGATCAGCTCGAGCGACCACGCGATGCCCTCGTGGAACCGCGCCGCGATCGCCTCGGCGAAGGCGCGCCCGAGCACCTCGCGAGCACCGGGCGCGCCGGCGTGGAGCAGGATCGCGCCCCGGTTGAGCAGCAGCCACACCGTGACCTCGGGATCCCCGAGCGCGCGGATCTCGTCGCCGGTCGCGCACTCCCACCAGGCGCGTTGCTCGTCGTGCGGGTCGCCGACGGGATCGGCGAGCCACGCCGCAAACACGAGGTAGTTGCGCGCGCGAGCCGCCTCGAGCGGGTCATCGAGCCGGGTCCAGATCTCGAGGCTGCGCGCGTGGAACGCCCGGGCGCGCGCGTAGTCGCCGCGTTCGCGTGCCACGCTGCCGAGCAGCTGGTCCGCGCTGGCCTCGCCGCGCAGATCGCCACTCGTGCGCGCGATCGCCCGCGCCTGCTCGAGCACGTCCTCCGCACGCGCGTAGCTGCAGGTCAGCAGCGCCAGCCGGCCCGCGCCGTGGAGAGCGCGCGCGCGGGCCTCGTCCTGCGTGCCGGGGCTCGCGCCGATCGACGCCTCGAGCCAGCGAGTACCCTCGAGGTAGGCGCCGCGCAGGTACCAGTAGTAGGCGAGCCGGCCGGCGAGCTGCATCGCCGTTGCCGGTGCCGCCTCGAGCAGGTACGCGAGCACGGCGCGCACGTTCTCGTACTCGGCATCGACGAGCGTCAACCAGGCGTCGGTGGTCGTCGTCGCCGACGCCGCGGCGACGGTGTCGGCGTGGTCGCACGCGAACTGCCAGACCGCGCGCTCCTCGCCGGCGTCGCGCGAGAGCTCGCGGCAGAGCTCGCGCACCGTATCGAGCATGCGGAGCCGCCGGGGAGCGTCGTTCGACCACGTCGCGAGGTGGGTCTGCACGATCCGCAGCACCGCGTACATCGGGTCGCCGCTGAGGTGCGCGAGCCGGCGCTTGACCTGATCGAACGTGAGGCCAGCCGGCAGCACGGCGAGCTGCCGCAGGATGCGCTGCTGATCCGGCGCGAGCAGCCGATAGCTCGACAGCACGGCGTGCCGCACGCTCGAGCCCGCCTGCGGTCCGCTCTCCAGCCCCGCCCGGATCTGCGCCGGCGTCGCCGCCGAGATCTGCGCCGCCGCGAGCTCGATGCCGAGCGGCGAACCCTCGACCGCGCGACAGATCGCGATGATGTCGTGGACGTTGCGATCGTCGAGCTCGAAGTTCGCCTTGACCTCCATCGCGCAGCGCACGAACAGCTCGATGCCGGAATAGGTCTCCGCTTCGCCGGCCGACACCCGCGACGCATGCGGCACGTCGAGCGCCTCCAGCGGGTACGTGCGCTCGTCGGGTACACCGAGGGCGAGGCGGCTCGTGACCAGCCAGCTCACCGCCGGGCAGTCATCGCGCAGCCGAGCGATCACGGCGCCGCAGTCCGGGATGTGCTCCGCGCCATCGAGCACGATCAGCATGCGGCGCGGAGCGAGGCGGTCGATCACGTGGGCGAACAGCGAGCGCGTCGGATCGGGCTCCATCGACAGCGCGCTCGCGATCGCCGACAGCACGGCACCCTCCCCCTCGCCCGCGACCAGCGACACGAACCACGAGCCATCGAGGAAGCGCTCGGTCGCGGTCTCGCACACCGCCTGCGCGAGCCGCGTCTTGCCGATGCCGGCCGGCCCGGTCAGCGTCACGATCACGCGGCGAGCGAGCTGCTGGTCGACGTGCTGCGACTCGATGTGGCGCCCGATCACCGGCGTGCGGTGCCCCGACATCCGGACCGCCGCCGGCGTGGGCGTGCGCTGCGCCAGCGTGCTCGCGGTGACGAGCGCTGACTGCGACGCGCGCCGATCGGGCGGCTGCACGCCGCGCAGGATCTGCGGCAGCCACGCGGCCTGCAGCGCGACGCTGCGGAACCGGCGCTCGGGCACCCGCTGCGTGGAGCGCAGGAACCACTGATCGAACGGTTCGAGCAGCCACGGCCAGCGCAGCGATGGCTTCTCGGGCGCGTTCGCCTCGATCTCCTTCATCACGCCATCCGCCGTGCTCGCGGTCCAGTAGGCCTCGCCGGTGAGCAGCGCGAGCGTGACGTGGGCGATCGCCCAGACGTCGGTCGCCGGCCCGATCCGGCTGAGCTGGCCGCGCACCTGCTCGGGGGCCATGTAGAGCGGCGTGCCACCGAAGGCGTCGCGGAACCGCTCCGTCGGGCCCGCGGTGTCGACGACCATCCCGAAGTCGAGGACCTTCACGATCGAGTGACCGTCGTTGGTGTCGTGGAGGAACACGTTCGCGGGCTTGAGATCGCGGTGCACGATGCCGAGCCCGTGCGCGAGCTCGAGCGCGGTGGCCGCCTGCCCGATGTAGCGTGCGACCTGCGCCGGCTCGAGCGGGCCACGCTCGCTGACCACCTCTTGCAGGTTCCGGCCGGTGAGCCGCTCGAGCACCAGGAACGGCCGGTCGTCCGCGTCAGTCCCCGCCGAGATCAGCTCGACCACGTGCGCGCTCGAGATCACCGACAGCGCCGCGGCCTCGCGATCGAACCGCTGACGCACGGCGTCGCGCGTCTCGCCACCGCCAGCCGCCAGCTTGATCGCGACCCGCCGGCCCGTCGTCCGATCGACCGCCTCGTGCACGACGCTGAGGCTGCCCTGCCCGATCCACGGCCCCAGCACGAACCGATTTGCAAGGAGTCCCCCGGCCATCCCGATCTCGACGGTAGGGGGCTGTCCCCGGGGAGCGCAACTACCTTCCGCCCGAGGTTTGCGCGATCTCGCGCCGCGGGCGGTCCCTCAGCGGTCGTAGCGCAACGTCGCGAACACCTCGGTGCCGCGCCGCCGCTCGACGAGTGGCGCCGGAACCCCGTCGACGCGGTACGGCGCATCGGCCTCGAGGAGCAGCGGGTTGTCGATCGACAGCTCGAGGTCCGCCTGCGCGATCACGTCGGTGAGCACGCAGCCGACCGCGCTCCGCACCGTCGGCAACGTGCGGTACTCGGCCGCCTCGCTCGCCGCGGTGATCACGCTGAGCGTGCGCCGCGACGCGTAGGTGCCGCGCGCGAACAGCGAGAGGTCTGGCAAGGGTCGCCACACCGCCGCGACGGCCGCGGTGTGGCGCGCGAGCGGGATCCCCTTGCCGACCGGGTCGGACTCGTCGAGCAGCGTGACGTGATAGCTCGCGAACGCGTCGAGGAACCGCGACGTGACGAGCTGCCCGGCGAGGTAGCCGCTCGCGATGTCGATCCGTCCCTTGTTGATGGGCGTGTACGCGAAGCTCGGATCCCCGACGATCGGCTCGAGCAGGAACACCTCCGAGACCCGGGTGAGGTCGCCACCCGCGCGCAGCGTCAGGGCGCGCACCGGCGACGCGTGGACCTCGAACGCGAGCGAGCGACTGTGCTCGGGCCGCAGGCTGGTTGAGGACGTTGGTGTGGATCTCGGACCACGTGGTGCCCGCGAACGGCCTCGCGCCATGGAGCGCCTCCCAGGCGGTGACGCAGAAGCTGAACTGATCGGCGCGCGCATCACACGCCTGGCCGGCGGCCTGCTCGGGTGCCATGTACGCCGGCGTCCCGACGATGGCACCGGACTGCGTGACGGTCATCGGGTCGGCGAGGTCGACGACCTTCGGCGCGGACGCGCGGTCGCTCGGCAGCAGCTCGAGCGCGAGCTCGCTGCGGCGTGCGAGCCCGAAGTCCGTCACCCGGGCGGTGCCGCCGCGACTGATCAGCACGTTGTCGGGCTTGAAGTCGCGATGCACGAGCCGCGCGGCGTGGGCGGCGGCGAGCCCGCTGCCCGCATCGCGCAGCACGCGCAGCACCTCGAACGTCGTGCGCCGTTCCCGCTCGCGCCACACCCGGAGCGTCTCGCCGTCGACGAGCTGCATCGCGACGAAGACCTGGTCCTGGTGAAACCCGACGTCATAGACCGTGACGACGTGCTTGTGCGACAGCACGGCCATCGCGCGCGCCTCGCGCACGAGCCGGTTCACCGCATCCGACCGCGCCCCGGGCTCCTGCGGCGGCAACTTCAGCACCTTGAGTGCGACGAGCCGGTGCAGGTTGACGTCGAGCGCCTCGTAGACGAGCCCCATGGCACCGCTGCCGACGAGCCGCTTCACGCGATAGCGACCGAGCTGAGCCCCGATCGGCACACCGCCTGCCGGTGCGCCGCGCGGGGCCTCGACCTCGACGGTCTCGCGCGGGTCGGGTGCCACGCCGCCCCGCACCGCGGCGACGAGCACCTGCCGGCAGGCCTCGCAGCTGTCGAGATGGTCCGACACCAGCTCCGCATCCGCGGGCAACAGCGCGCGCTGCACGAACGCGCTCAGCTCGTCGTCATCCGGGCACGGCGCCGGCAACGCCTCGCTCCCCGGCCGGCGCGCGCGGGGTGCAGGCGCCGGC
>JALZOI010000635.1 GCA_030857245.1 Myxococcota bacterium | reverse complement strand
GGACTGAGCCAGCCCAGACGGGTCGTCGACGGGTCGCCCGCGTGGGCGCCTCGGCGCGCTTGGCGACCCGTCCGTCTCCGTCAGCGGTCGCGCGGGTCGCGGCGGACCGACGGGTCACCAGTCACCGTCGGCGCGGGGCCGTACGGATCGGTGGCCGTCGCGATCGGCGCGGTGGTCGGGTACGGAGCGGTGGTGTGCGTACCGCCGGAGCCGACGGTGACGCCCGGGCTGACGCTGATCGGGCCCGTGGCGCCGAGGTTCTGCGAGCCCGGCATCGACGCGCCCGATGCGCCGGGAAGGGTCTCCCCGCCCCGGCCCTCGCCACGACGGCGATCGTCCGAGCCACCACCGCGGCCGGGACGCCGCGCGCCGATGATGGCGCCGAAGATCGCGAGGCCCAGGCAGATCAGCAGCCCGACACCCGCGGTCAGCATGGCCTTGCCGGTGCGGTCGGCGGCTTCGAGCGCGTGCTCGCGCTGCACCGCGAGCTGGTGCGAGGCCGCGATCACGTCGGACGAGCGGTCACCGAAGTGACCGACCGCGGCCTCGGCCTCGGGGCGGGACAGCTTGGTCTTGTCATCGAGCTTCGCGACGAAGGTGGCGCGATCGATCGTACCGCCTGCCTTGCCGGCATCGTGGGCGGCGTCGACCATCTCGTTCAGCGAGATCTGCGGTGCCCCCTGCGACTCGAGGCGCTGGTTGACGACGCCGAGCTGCTGCTCGACAAAGTCGCGCGCGCCCGGTTCGGACGCCATCGCGCTGCTCGCGCGAACATCGGTGTTCGCGTGCGACGCGATCGACGACATCGCATTCGCGAGCAGCACGATGCCGAGCAGCGACGTGATCGCCCAGACCAGCGCGCCGTGCAGCCCGGCGACCTTCTTGTCGTAGTGCGCGGCGAGCCTGCCCGCGAGCAGGCCACCGACGAACATCGCGATCAGGGGCGCGAGCACCGAGCCGAGCGTGGTGCCGATGCCGAACGCGCGGACGTTCTCCACCTCGTCGGGATCGATCGCCGACAGCGCGCCGCCGGTGAGCAGCAACTGGAGCAACATCCAGAGGCCCGCGGCGACCGTCGCGCCCGCGAACACCGCGGTCCAGCGGATATAGGGTTGACGGCGATCGGAGACGGTTTCTCGCGCGAAGGGCTGCATATGATGGAGGGATACCTAGTCGCGCGAATCGAGCAACGCGCGTTGCAGTGAGAACCCCGACACCGTGCGCCGGGTCCACGCCGTGCGGGCGCGCGCTGGTGGAGCCGATGCGGGCGCGCACGAAGGTGCGCGAGCGCTACAGCGGGTAGCGGTAGACGGTGGTCTCGACGCGGAGAAATCCGAGCCGCTCGTAGAGCCGGTTCGCGGCGGCGCGCGACGGCCGTGACGTCAACGTGACGCTGCGGGCCCCGGCTGCACGCGCGCGCTCGAGGGCGGTTCGCGACAAGGCCTCGCCGACGCCGTCCCCGCGAGCGGCAACGTCGACGACGACATCATCGATGCGGGCCTGCAGCCCGGTCGGGATCCGGTACGTCGTCAGCGTCAACGCGCCGACGATCGTGCCGTCGTCCGCACGCGCGATCAGCAGCGTGCATCCGGGCTGCGCGATCAGCGCGGCGAGGGTCGCCGCGTCCGGTGGCGCCACCGTCGAGAGCTGCGGGATCAGGCGAGCGAGCGCGTCGACCGCTTCGCCCGTGCCGTTCGCACTGGTCACCTGCTCGATGATCATGCCTGCACCATGGTGTGCGCGCTCTCCGCCGCCGAGGCTGGCGAGCGCTCCGTCGGGCGGTTGGCGCGCACCAGCAGCATCCAGCTGGTGCCCGGCAGCGGCTGCATGCCCAGCGACGTCAGCGGCGCCGCCGGGTCGCTCGCCGCCTGCAGGCGCTCCGCGACGCCCGGGTCCTGACACACCGCCTGGGTCAGCGCGACGAGGAGCGGCGGTGCGGCTGCGACCGCGGTGAGCGCCAGCTCGACGTTCTGCCCGAAGTAGTCGAGCCGACCCGCCTGGGTCAGCACCATCACCGGGCCGCGGTGCACGGCGACCCGCACGCGTAGCCCATGGGTCAGGGGCTCGCCATCGAGCGCGGCCTGCAGCGCGAGGGCCGCGTCGACCGCCGGCCCCGGCCGCTCGAACGCCGCGATCGCGAGTCCGCCGAACGTCTTCACGAGCGACCCGCCGTAGTCCTTGGCGAGCGCGCCGACCTGCGCGAAGAACCGCGCCGCCACCGGGAACGCCTTGCTGTCGCCGAGATCGCGGAACAGCGTCTGCGCATCGTCGACCTGCGCGACCAGCAGCGTCACCTGGCTCACCGCCATCAGCCGTCCCGGCGCGAGGGCCTGATCCGGGAACAGCTCGCGGAACGCCGCGCTCGCCATCACCCGCGCGGCCGTCAGCGCGAACGCGCGATCGCCGGCGCGCTCGACGCGGACCAGCACCTCGTGGGGCTCGGAGTTGAGGATCGTCAGCAGCTGGTCGCCGGCGGTCAGCACGGCGACGTCGCTGCGCTCGCCCAAAATCAGATCGAGGCGGCGCACCCCGCCCCCGGCGCTGACGCGCAGCTCGTGGACGCGCGCACTCTGCGGGCTGCGCAGCAGGTAGAACCCCGGCGCGAGCGCGAGCGTGAGCGCGAACCGCTCGCCGGGCGCGAGCCGGACCTGCGCCGCGACGTGCGGAAAGTGCGCCGGGCCGCCGATGCAGAACGTCTGGGTCTCGACCGCGCGGACGTCGGGCGCCGCGCGGAACGCGAGCTCGATCGCGCGCGAGAAGTCGACGTCGAACCCGAGGTTGCAGGTCTTGCAGCGCCCGTGCTCCTCGATCTTCTGCAGCGACTCGACGACCGAGGACGGGATCCGGCACGACGGACAGATCACGTCCCACACCATCTCGAGGCCGCCGGCCTTCGCGGCATGGAGCGCGACGTCGATCATGGCGTCGTCGGGCACGCCGAACTTCGCGGCGAGCTCGAGCGGCCGGATCCGCGCGACGTCCTGATCCGACGCCGACGTCAGGTACGCCGCGAGCGCCTCGACCGCCCGCGGCTCGAGGCCGCCGCTCATCAGCTGATCGGAGAGCTGCTGGATCCGCGCGCGCGCAGCGGCCGGGATCGTGACCTCGGGATCGATCAGGTCGATCTGCGGCGGCGCCCCGGCGGCGAGCAGGCGATCGAGCCGCGTGTACACGGTCTGCAGCCGGCGCCGGTACTTGACGCCGATCTCCCAGCGCGCCAGCACGCGCGCGAGCGCGCCGCGCGGCTCGAGCCGGATCGTGTTGGTCAGCCGCGTGCCGCCGCCGGGCAGCCGCTCGAGCTGGACCTCCGCGATGTACCAGCGCAGCACGCCCTTGTCGAACACGCGCAGCACGACGTGGCGGCTGCCCTCGATCCACTCGTAGGGATGCTCGCGCCAGCGCAGCGCCATCCCGCTGACGCGCTGGGTGCCGGTCTGCGCCGCGATGCCGGTCCCCGCCGTCGACGCAGCCGTCGACTCGATCTCGAAGCGCACCGGTGCGAGCCCGGTGGCGCGGTTCATCTTCTCGGTGTTCGACACGAACGGCCACAGCTGCTCGGGCGACGCCTGGAGCTCCCACACCAGCGTGTACGTCTGGACGAGCGAGGGGCGTACGATCGGCGGCGCCGGATGCGCCGTGATCAGCACGGCGCTGCCGCCGCACAGCTGGTCGATCGCCGCCGCGAGCTCCACTGCATCCTGCGGGCGCGTGCTCGGATCTTTCGCGAGGCAGCGCGCCACGATCTCGGCCACGGCCGGCGACGCCTCGGGCACCAGCGTCGCGAGCGAGGGTGGCGGCTCGCGCAGGTGCTGGAGGATCACGCCGAGCTGGTTGTCGTCGTTGACGACGAACGGCGGGCGTCCCGCGATCAGCGCGAACAGGCAGCAGCCGAGCGCGTAGATGTCGGTCGCCGGCGTGACCTGCGCGCCCTGGCACTGCTCGGGCGCCATGAACTCGGGCGTGCCGAGCACGGCGCCGTCGCGGGTCGCGCCGTCGGGCATCGCGCCCGCGCCGGCCTCGGCCGCCCGCGCGATCCCGAAGTCCCCGAGCTTGACGAGCTGGCCCACGGGCGCGGTCTCGAGCTCGAGCCCGGGCCGCACCAGCATCATGTTGTCGGGCTTGAGATCGCGGTGGACGATGCCGAGCCGGTGCGGCTCCGCGAGCGCGCGGCACGCATCCCCGACGATGCCGAGCGCGAGGCGCTCGGGCAGCCGGCCGGCGCGCCGGAGCGCAGCCCCGACGCTGCCGCCCGCGACGAGCTCGAGCACGAGGTAGTGGATGCCGCGGTCCTCGTTGAGATCGATCACGTTGGCGATGTACGGGCTGCCGACCCGCGCGAGCACGCGGGCCTCCTTCTTGAACCGCCGCAGCAGCTCCTCGTCGCGCGCGATCTCGGGGCGCAGCAGCTTGAGCGCGATCCGCCCGTCGCTGGCGCTGTCGCGCGCCTCCCAGACCTGCCCCATCGCGCCGGCGCCGAGCTGGCGCACGAGCTCGTAGCGCCCGATCACCACGCCGACGGCCGGCCGTGGGG
>JALZOI010000634.1 GCA_030857245.1 Myxococcota bacterium | reverse complement strand
CACCGGCACCACGCCCGGCGCCGCCGGCGGCCCCGACCGGGCCGTGTACCGCCACGCTCGACGGTCACGTCGTCGACGTCGCCACGCACGAGGCGGTCGCCGGCGCCACGGTGCGCGTCGACGACCAGCTCGTCACCGAGACCGACGGCAACGGCCGGTTCACGCTGCGCGCGGTGTGCCCGGGCCCGCGGGTCATCGAGGTCGAGCGCGCCGACTACGTGACCGGCCGCCGGACGCTGACGCTGCCGGGCGTGCGGTCGCTCGAGCTCGAGCTCCAGGCGCTGACCAGCGAGGTCATCGTCGTCCAGGCGGACGCGCCGGACGCGGTCGACATGCGCGCGACGACCGTGCTGTCGGGGGCCGCGCTCGAGCGTACCCGCGGCCGCGGCTTCTCCGAGTCGCTCGCCGAGGTGCCGGGCGTCAGCCAGCTGCGCTCGGCCAGCGGGATGGCGAAGCCGATCATCCGCGGCCAGTACGGCCGGCGCCTGCTGCTGCTCGTCGATGGCGTCCGCCATCGCTCGCAGGAGTGGGGCCTCGATCACGCGCCCGAGATCGATCCGTTCGTCGCCGGCAAGCTGACGGTGGTGCGCGGCGCGTCGGGCGTCCGCTACGGCTCCGATGCGATCGGCGGCGCGGTGCTCGTCGATCCGCCGCCGCTCCTCCGCAAGCCGGGCTACGCCGGCGAGGCCCACCTGATCGGCACGTCCAACGGGCGGGGCGGCAGCTTCGCGAGCCGGCTGCAGGCCGCGTCGAAGCAGCTCCCCGGGCTGGCGGGGCAGGTCGAGGGCAGCTTCAAGCGGTTCGCCGCGCCATCGACGCCCGACTACGCGCTCGACAACACCGGCGTCGCCGAGTGGAACGTCGGCGCGACGGCCGGCTATCGCACGAGCGCCACCGAGATCAAGCTCTCGTACCTGCACTACCAGGCGCGGCTCGGCGTCTGCGGCTGCCTGCAGATCGAGTCCGCCGAGGACTTCTTCGCGCAGCTCGCGCGCGAGCGGCCGGCGGGGGCCGAGCTCTACACGTCCGACTTCGCGATCGACCGCCCGGCGCAGGAGGTCGCGCACGATCTCGCGGTCGCGCGCGCGCGCCGCAGCTGGGACCGGCTCGGGACGCTGACCGGGACCTACGCGTTCCAGCACGATCGTCGCCGCGAGTTCGATGTCGTGCGCCAGTCGATCACCGGCGCGCAGTTCGACTTCCGGCTGATGACGCACGAGCTCGAGGTCGCGTTCGAGCACAACCCGATCCACCTCACGGATCACCTCCACCTGCGCGGCTCCGCGGGCGTGGTCGGGATGGCGCAGTTCCACCGCTACGTCGGCCTGCCGCTGGTGCCGGATCACCGGTCGCTCGGCGGCGGCATCTACGCCATCGAGCGGCTGATCGGCCACGACTACGAGCTCGAGGCCGGCGTGCGCTACGACGTGCTCGCGCGCACCGCCTCGATCGATCGGCGGGACTTCCTGCGGCTCGTGCGCAGCGAGCAGCTCGCCGCCGACGCGTGCGGCAGCGGCGCGCCCGATCCGGTCGAGTGCGCGTCGACGTTCCACACGCTCTCGGCGTCGCTCGGTGGGCTCTACCGGTTCACCGAGGCGTGGTCGGCCAAGCTCGATCTGTCGACCGCGGCTCGCCCGCCGAACCCCGACGAGCAGTTCCTCAACGGGACGTCGCCGACGTTCCCGGTGCTCGGCCTCGGCAAGCCCGACCTCGGGCCCGAGACCACGTTCTCGAGCTCGCTGACCTCGAGCTACCGCGGGGATCGCATCACCGCCGAGCTCTCGGGCTACGCGAACCTCATCACCGACTACATCTACTTCGCGCCCGCGATCGACGCGGCCGGCAACCCGATCTTCGACGTGCTGATCCGCGGGACCTTCCCGCGGTTCGTGACTCGCCCGGTCGACGCCGTGTTCTACGGGCTCGACGGCGGCATTGCGGTGACGCCGCTGCCGTGGCTCGAGCTCGGCGCGCAGCTCTCGATGGTGCGGGCCAAGAACCGCAGCGACGACAGCTACCTCGTGTTCGTCCCGGCGGACCAGGCGCGCGGCTCGGTCACCCTCAAGCGTGCCGCCCTCGGTGGGCTGCGCGACGGCTTCGTGTCGGTGTCGGGCACGTACGTCGCGCACCAGGATCGCTTCGATCCCAACGCCGACTTCGCGGCGCCGCCCGACGCGTACTTCCTGCTCGGCGCCGAGGTCGGTGCCGAGACCCGGATCGCCGAGCAGCGCCTCAAGCTCGCGCTCCAGGGCACGAACCTCACCAACGTCCGCTATCGCGACTACACGAGTCTCCTCCGCTACTTCGCCGACCAGCCGGGCTGGCAGCTGATGCTGCGCCTGAGCCTGCACTTCGCCTCGCAACCCGAATGATCGCAAAGGACCCCGCCATGCGCTTCAAAGCTCCTCTCGTCCTCGCCTGTGCCGCCTCGCTGACATCCGCCGCCTGCTCTGATCCCGCCGACCCCGGGGACGAGGGCGAGCTGATCACCACCGTCACGCTGACGTTCACGCCGCCGGCGGGCGCGCCGATCGTCGCCTCGTTCGACGATCCCGACGGCGACGGCGGGGCTCCGCCGACGATCGATCCGATCACGCTGGTCGCCGGCACCACGTACGCCACCACCGTGCGCTTCCTCAACTCGCTCGAGACGCCGCCCGAGGACATCACGATCGAGGTGGCCGACGAGGCCGACGAGCACCAGGTGTTCTTCACCGGCACCGCCGTCGCCGGGCCGGCGAGCAACCAGCCCGGCGCGCCGCTGACGCACGCGTACGCCGACCGCGACGCCAACGACCTCCCGATCGGCCTGGCCAGCACGGTCACCGCCACGGCCGCGGGCACCGGCACGCTCACCGTTACGCTCCGCCACCTGCCGCCGCTCGGCGGCGCCCCGACCAAGACCTCCGAGCTTGCCGCCCAGGTCCAGGCGGGCGGGTTCGCCGCGATCGCCGGCGGCACCGACGCCCAGGTCAACTTCGCGGTCACCGTGCCGTAGCAGCCACGCGAGCCCGCGAGCTAGCCGGCCGCGGCCCGCAACGCGGCAAGCACCGTCGCGGCGCGCGTCGCGGTGCGCTCGCGGACCGCGATGAAGCGAGGCTCGGTCGCGATCCGGTCGTAGAGCGGGCAGCGATCGAGCGCGGTGATGTCGATGAAGTTGATCGCGTCCGCCTGCTCGAGCGTCTGGATCGCGGTGGCGTCGTACCCGAGCACGAGGGCCATCTCCGACAGCAGCTGGAGGCCCATGAGCTGGCCCCGCTGCGGACGGCCCGGCCCGCCGTACCCCGTGATGAACTGCCGCCACACCTGCTCGTCGACGACCCGCGTCTGCGCGATGGCGCTGAGGAACTGGAGCAGGAAGTTGGCGGGCGCGCCCGCGCGTCCTGAGAACTTGTGCGCCGCCGCGAACATCCCCTCGCGGTCGTGCCGCCAGCCGGCGAGCCGGGCCTGGACCACCGCCGCGAGCTGCGCGATCGAGCGATCGGGATCCTCGAGTACCTGGAGGACGCGGCGGTCGGCGCGCTCCCACCACCCCTCGAGGGCGTCCAGGCGCGCGAGCTCCATCTCGAGGATCGCGCTGCGCGCCGGATCCAGCGCGATCGCGGTCTCGTACGCCTTGCGCGCCTCGCCGCCGCTGATCTCGACGAGGATCTTCGCGGTCATCTCGTGCCCCTGCGCGAGCATGGGCGCGCGCACGAGGGCGCTGCCGAGCGCGGTCGCGCCGCCGATCGGATCGCCGGTGTTGAAGCGATAGGCCGCCGACGCGAGCACGGCCTCCGGGTGGCCGGACGCGAGGCCCTCCTCGAGGGCGGCCTGGACGCGCGGCACCAGCGACGGCTCGCCCTGGAACACCCAGGCCTGCACGGTCGCGAACGCGCGCGCACCGGCGATCGGCGTCGATCCGGGGGACAGCGCGTACGCCTGATCGAAGAGGTCCGCGGCGCTCTGCGCGTGGCTGCCCCAGAACCGCCGCATCTCGGCGCGCGCGCGCAGGTAGAGATCGACGGAGCGGGGATCGGTGGGCCGCGTCGCGGCGTTCGCACGTGTCGAGAGCGCGGTCGCGATCTCGCGCGCGAGTGCCTCGCTCGTCGCGAGCAGGTCACCGCTGGTGCACTGCACGCGATGCGTCCAGATCTGGAAGCCGTCGGCGACGCTGATCAACCGCGCCGACACCCGCAGCGCATCGGGCGTGCGGCGGAGCGAGGCGACCACGACGTGGTCGACGCCGAGCTGCTGCCCGAGCGCGCGAGGGTCGTGCTCGGTGCCCGCGCGCAGGATCCCCGCGGCGCGCACGCGCAGCGTCGGGGTCGTCGACAGGATGTCGATCAGATCCTCGTGCACGCCGTCGGCGAGGTACTCGTCGCCCGCTGCACACGTGACCGGCAGCACGGCGAGCGTGGTCTCGCTGCTGCCGAGCGTCGGGGTGGCGGGCAGAGGTGGCAGCGTCGGTCGCGCGCCCGCGCGTGGCGGCGCGGCGGTGGACGCGTCGCCGCCGGTCATCGCCGACGCCGAGGTCAGCAGCGCGAGGACGTCC
>JALZOI010000099.1 GCA_030857245.1 Myxococcota bacterium | reverse complement strand
GCACCAGCGTGGCCGGCGTCCAGCTGGTGGCCCGACGCGCCGTGCGCGCGGCCGGGTCCTCCTGGTCGTAACCGGTGAACGCGACCGGCGCCCCGACGAGCTCGGCGGCGCGCGCGAGCACCTCGAGGTTGAGGACGGCCCGCCCCGGTTCGCCGGGCTCGTACGCCGCGACGAACACGCCACACGTCCGGCAGAACAGCAAGTCGGCGAGCCGGAGGCCGAACCGGTAGCGGCCGAGCGGGGCGTCCGCGCCGCAGCGGATCGTCAGGTGGCCCGCCGGATCCGACGTGTAGCGGGGCCGGTGTTTGCGGCAGAACGTGCACCCGCACGTCCGCACGGGCAACGCGGCGGGCGCGCGCGCGGTGACGAGCTCGACGACGAGCGCCCCGCAGTGGCAGCCGCCCGACCAGGTCTCGTTCGTGATGGCGCTCGGCGTGCTCACGCGCGGAGCGTAGCCGCTCCGGGAGGTTGCGGGAGAGCTCGGGAGGCGCTCGGACCTACACGGCGCGCCATGCCGAGGTGAGCACCCCGACGATGGCCCCGAGCCAGACCGTGCCCGCGATGACCATGGCCAGCGCGACGATGATGGGCGCCAGCGCGGGGCCATCTCGGCGCGCCTCCCAGAAGCTCAGCACCAGGACGAGGCCGAGCGACGCGATCAAGCCGAGCGCGACCCAGTGCTCCTTGACGTCGAACCAGCGCGCGGCCTTGGCGGCCTGCTTGATGACCTCGGGCGTCGGCGTGCTCGCGTGCGGACGGGTCCCCTCGCGCGCGGCGATCCGCTCGAGCTCGCGGGTGCGCGCGGTGCGATCGGCGACGATGGCGCCGGCATTCTCGAGGTACGCGGTCCGCACGTCGACCTTGTACGTCGGGTACACGAGGTTGCCCGCGAGCATGGCGCCGGCGTGCAGCACCAGCGAGTACACCGCGAACCGGCGCACCGCCCGCCGCTTCCCGTGCTCACCGCGGACGTAGCGGCGGACCCAGATCACGAGGTGCGTCGCCGCCCCGACCGCGGCCAGTCCGAGCACGGTGTGCAGCACCAGCACCCAGCGCGCGGCGGTATCGGTCAGCACGCGGACAGGCTACGCCACCCGCAGGACGTCGTCGCGGAGATTGGCCGCCGAGACCGCCAAGCGACGCCAAGGATCAGGGGGATGGGACCGGAGGGCAACCGAGCAAATCTTCCATGCGACCCCTGGCGACCTTGCGCCTTCGCGGCCTTGGCGACCAATCCTTCTCGGCGCGCGGCCGGCCCGAAAACGCGAGAGGCCCGGCGTGATCCGGGCCTCTGGTCGCCGCTGCCGCGCGCAGCGTCTGCAGGGAGGGTGAATCGCCACCGGGGTAGGTGGCGGCGCGACGTCGGCGCGTCGGGTGACGCGCACTCCAGGCGAACGAAGGATCAGGAGTGGTGAGCGCTGTGACGACGGATGAACGTCGGCACGTCGAGCTCGCTGTCGGTGTCGATCTCGCCGGTCAGCACGGCCTTCATGCTCGGGCGCGACTGCGCGCGCTTGCGATCGGGCTGGACGAGCGGAGCGCCGTCGACGGGTGACGGGCCCGAGCCCGACGCGAGGCGACTCGAGGGCTCGCTCTCGGGCACGGGATCGATCATCTCGGCGAGCGCGCGCTCGATGCTGCCTTCCTGATCCCACTCGACGTCGATCTCGGGCTCCTCGATGACCTGCGCCGCGGGGCGCCGCGCGGTCATCATCGGGGCCGGGTAGTCCTTCGTGATCTGCGTCGACACGTCGTACGCCATCGAGACCTGCGGCGAGCTCGTGCGGCGGTTGCCGTTCGGCGCCTGGTGCGCCTGCACGTGGTGCTCGGGCACGATCATCTGCGTCTTGCTCGCGCGATCGAAGCCGGTCGCGATCACGGTGATGCGGACCTCCTCGGAGAGGTTCGGATCGATCACCGAGCCGAAGATGATGTTCGCGTCCTCGTGCGCCGCCTGCTGGATCAGCGACGACGCCTCGTTGACCTCGTGGAGCGTGAGGTCGGGGCCGCCGGTGATGTTGATCAGGATGCCGGTGGCACCGTCGATCGAGACATCCTCGAGGAGCGGCGAGCTGATCGCCGTCTCCGCCGCCTCGGTCGCGCGGCGCTTGCCGGTCCCGATGCCGGTGCCCATCAGCGCGCGGCCCATGCCGCTCATGATGGTGCGCACGTCGGCGAAGTCGACGTTGATGAGGCCCGGGACCGTCATCAGGTCGCTGATGCCCTGGACCGCGTTGAGGAGGACCGAGTCCGCCTTGCGGAAGGCCTCGACCATCGAGGTGTTCTGGCCGACCAGCGCGAGCAGGCGGTTGTTCGGGATCACGATCAGGGTGTCGACCGACTTCTCGAGCCGCTCGATGCCCTCGACCGCCTGCTTGCCGCGCTTCTTGCCCTCGAAGCCGAACGGCTTGGTGACGACGCCGACGGTGAGCGCACCGCAGTCGCGCGCGATCTGCGCGATCACGGGGGCCGCGCCGGTGCCGGTGCCGCCGCCCATCCCCGCGGTCACGAACACCATGTCGGCGCCGCTGATGAGGTCGGCGATCTGCTGCATGCTCTCCTCGGCGGAGCGGCGACCCACGTCGGGGTTCGCGCCGGCGCCGAGACCCTTGGTCAGGGCATCGCCGAGCTGGATCTTGTGGGGCGCCATGTTGGCCTCGAGGGCCTGCATGTCGGTGTTGGCGACCACGAACTCGACGCCGTCGAGGTTGCCGCTGATCATGGTGTTGACTGCGTTACCGCCGCCGCCTCCGACACCGATGACAAGGATCTTTGCGTGACTGACGTCGTCGAATTCGATGAGTGCCATGGTGCTTCTGGTTCCCCCTGGTAAGCCCATATGCAAGTGGCGCCGAGAGGCGGGCAACTTTTTGATCGCGAACGCTGCGCGTTTTGTTGCGATCTCGACTCATCCGAGCATTTTTCGTGGCGAGAGCGCTCGCTCGACGATCAGCGGGGGCTCACGGCGGCGCGAGGCGGTGCAGCAGCTCGACGTTCGCGATCGCCTGCGCGTCGATCCGCGAGCCCTCACCGGCGCAGCGCGCGACGAAGGCACGGAGCTGGCGAAGGTACGGATCCTCGGCGACGAAGTGGAGGTCCCAGGTCTCGTGCTTGACCCGGTGGACGAGCGTGCCGGCCCCGCGGGCGCCCAGCGTGTCCTGACACTCGAGCTCGCCGCGATCACCGATCAGGGTCAGCGTCGGGCGCGCGCGGTGGGTGACCGCGACCGAGAGCCGCGCGAGCACGCCGGTCGAGAACCGCAGGATCGCCTCGCACGCGCGGTCCATGCCCTGCGCGGGCTCGCGCAGGCAGGCGGTCTCGGTGACCGCGGCGCCGGCGAACCACAGCGCGAGATCGATGGCGTGCGTTCCGAGCGCGGCCATCGCCCACCAGCGGGCGCCATCGCCGCACGCGCGCCAGCCAGCGACGGCGGGATCGGGCCACGCCCAGCGCACGTCGATGGTGCGCAGCGTCCCGACGAGGCCCTCGAGCTGCTCGCGCACCAGCTCGTGGCCCGCGTGGTGGCGGAGGTGATAGCCGGCCTGCAGCGCGCGATCCGAGGTGCGCGCGGCCGCGACGAGGTCGCTGGCGTGGACGAGCGAGATCGCGAGCGGCTTCTCGACGAGCACGTGCTTGCCGGCGCCGAGCGCCCGCAGGGCGTGCTCGTGGTGCAGGCCGTCGGGCGTGGCCACGATGACCGCGTCGCACCGAAGCCCCGTCAGCAGCTCGTCGGTGGTGACGCCGGCCGCGTCCTCGGGCATGCCGAGCTCACCGCGCCGCGCCAGCAGGGTCGCGGGATCCCGGGAGCCCACCGCGGTCCACGCGAGCTCTCCGGCTGCGTGGGCCGCCGCGAGGGCCCGGGCGTGGTGCCGCCCCGCGTCCCCCGCGCCGAGCAGCCCGATTCGCAACATCGCGCCGACGATACCAGGCAGCGTCGCGCCATGGCCGATTCTAGCCACTGCACGCGAGCCCGACCAGGCGGGGACTCAGAACATCTCGGCGAGCCGGCTCCACGCACGCTTGAACATGCCCTGGCGATCGTCGCCGCTGCGCGGCAGCTGGATGCTCTTGCCCTGCGAGGCGCCGAACATCACGAGGCCGACGCCGGTCGCGTAGGCGGGCGAGCGGACGACGTCGACGAGGCCGCCGATCCGCGTCGGCGTGCCGCGCCGGGTCGGGAGACCGAGGACGTGCTCGGCGACCTCGCCGATGCCTTCCATCGCGGTCGCGCCGCCGGTCAGCACGATGCCGGCCGCGAGGCCGTCGAACCAGCCGGAGCGCATGAGCTCCTTCTTGACGTGCTCGAAGATCTCCTCGACCCGCGGCTCGATGACCTCGACGAGCTGCGAGCGCTTCATCGCGCGGGGCCCGCGGCCGCCGACCGACGGCACCTCCATCGTGTCGTTGACGTCGACCAGACCGCGCCACGCGCAACCGTACTTGCGCTTGATCTTCTCGGCGTCGTGCAGCGGCGTGCGCAGCACGGTCGCGATGTCGTTCGTGATGTGGCCGCCGCCGAGCGGCAGCACCGACGTGTGGACGATCGCACCGTCGGCGTAGACCATGAGGTCGCAGGTGCCGCCGCCGATGTCGATCAGGCAGACCCCGAGCTCCTTCTCGTCCTCCTCGAGGACGGCCTGCGACGACGCCAGCGACTCGAGCACGATGTCGGCGACCTGCAGGTTGCAGCGGTTCGCGCACTTGATGACGTTCTGGGCCGACGCGACCGCCGTGGTCACGATGTGGACCTTGGCCTCGAGGCGGACGCCCGCCATGCCAAGGGGATCGCGGATGCCGTCCTGATCGTCGACGACGTACTGCTGCGGCAGGACGTGCAGCACCTCGCGGTCCATCGGGATCGCGACGGCCTTCGCCTGGTCGATCACGCGCGCGATGTCGGCGTCGCGGACCTCCTTGTCCTTGACCGCCACGATGCCGTTCGAGTTGAGGCCGCGGACGTGCGCGCCCGAGATCGCCGCGTAGACCGTCGTGATCTCGCAGCCCGCCATGTTCTCGGCCTCGTCGACGGCCTGCTGGATCGCCGCGACCGTCGCGTCGATGTTGACCACGTAGCCGCGGCGCAAGCCCTTGGACGGCGCGGTGCCGATGCCGATGATGTCGACGCCGTCCTCGGTCACCTCGCCCGCGATACACGCGATCTTGGTGGTGCCGATGTCGAGGCCGACGATGATCTCGCTGCTCTTGGGCTTTGCCATAATAAAAAACTCAGTCCTTCGCGAAAGCAACGGTGACGTGATCGGGACGTGCGTCGAGGTGGAGCGTGCGCACGCGCGTGCGCTCGGCGTCGGTGAGCTCGATCCACGCAGCGTCGAACGTCTGCATGCGGGCGCCGAGATCGGCGCCGAGCGGACCGAGCTGGATGGCGGCGCCGGTCTCGAACGTGCGGAACGTGATCGTCTGGTGCGTGTCGACGTGGAGCTCGCCGATCGCCGGGCGGTCCTCGCCGGTGCGCCAGTGCGCGAGGGCGGCGAGGGCGGCGAGCACGGTCTGCGCGGTGCCCGCGGGATCGCGGCGGTAGCTCGCGCGATCGAGGCCGGTGATCACCGGCAGGCCCGCGCCGTCCCCGGCCTCGAGCTGCGCCCGCTTGAACGGGTGGCCGGTGTCATCGACGAGGTAGAGCTCGCCGAGCTGGGCGATCGCGGCGGGCACGTGCTCGCGGATCTCGACGACGAGCGTGTCGGGCAGGATGCGGTGTGCGGTCGCCGACGCGATCCACGGGTGCGCGCGGAGCGAGCTCGCGACGGTGTCGAGGTCGGTGGCGAAGATGTTGGTGCCGAGCTCGACGGGCAGCGCGGCGCGGACCTCGGCGGCGGTGAGCTGCGAGGCGCCCTGGACCTCGATCGAGGAGATCTCGAAGTGCGAGGACGTCGTGACGAAGCGGTAGCCGAGCCAGATCCCCGACCCGACACCAGTGATCGCGGCGGTCGCGGCGAGGGCGGGGAGCGAGCGGCGCAGCGCGCGCCCGCACGCATCGGCGATCGCCGGCGGCCGCGGGATCCGCGACCACACCGAGGCCGGCCGCCGACGGTTCCGCTTGCCGCGCACGGTCAGCCGTGAAGCGGAGGGAACGGGCGGTGCAGTGGCCGGGCGCCCCTGCTTCGCCCCCGGCCGGCGGGATCGATCCATGCCTTGGCAAATACACACGCGCAGATCAGCGGAGCAATTTTTTGGATCCACTCCGGATCACTTCGATCATCCCGAGATCATTTGACGAATGTCAGTCTTGCACCGACTGAACAGGCGTGCCGTTGTGGACAACTCGCGCGGTCAGCGCGCGGCTCGGGCTCGGAGCACGCGCTGCCGCAGAGATCGTAAACGAGCACGTACGCGCACGTAGACGTGGCACGAGCACGTGACCGACCAGCATGGCGTGGTGCCCGTTGGCGCCCGCGCAGGGCTACTCGTCGTCGTCGGTGATGATGACCTCGTCGTCATCAGCGATGGCGGCCGCAGCGACCTGCTCACCCTTCTTCGGCTTCTTCTTCGAGGGGGCGGGCGCCTCCTCGGCGACCTCCTCCGCGTCCTCGTCCTCGTCCTCGACGACCGGCGCCTTCTTGGGCTTCTTGGCAGCCTTCGCGGACCTGGTCGGCTTCTTCGCGGGCTTCTCGGCCTTCTTGACCGGCTTGGTCTTCTCGGCCTTGCCGCGCGCCTTGAAGACCTGCGCCTCGGCGGTCGATCCGACGGTGAGCCCGGCGGTCACGAAGACCGCGAGCAGGACGAGCACCCAGCGTGGACCTGACACGAGGGCTATCGTGCCACAGCGGCTGGCCAGATCCACGCGAGAGATCCAACCCCTCAGGATCGCGACGAAGTTCGCGACTCGCTCGCCGCCTGCTCGGACGTCACGGCCGCGGGCACGGCGGGCGCTCGATGACCTCGATCCGCGCCAGTCGGAGCTCGCCGCCCGAGCGCTCGAGGCCGAACCGAAACTCGTGGCCGTCGGTGCGGCACGTCGTGCCGGCGCACCGGGTCATCGCGCGGACCAGCTCGTCGAGCTCGGGCAGCACGAGGGCGTCGCGGGGCAACAGATCGACCGACCGCGCCGTGTGCGGATCGCCGTCGCCGTCCGGGTCGGTCTCGCCAAGCGCGTCGTAGGTGATGGTCACGCGCTCGAGCCCCTTCCTCGGGACGAAGCCCGGCAGGAGCGACATCTCGTCGGCCTGCTGCTGCTGCTCGTAGCTCGCGAGCACGCACAGCGACCGCATCATGGTGGCCGGCGTGCGCGCCCGCTTCGGGACGAACCGCCGATCACCGCGCTGCTCCAGGATCCGCGCCGCGGCCGCCGCCACCGAGCAGTCCCGCGAGGCCGCCGCGCTCACGAGCGCGCTCCGCAGCTCGGGCGGTAGCTTGTCGTCGATCGCGATCAGATCGAACATCGCCTGGGTCCGCGAGCGGGTCGTGAGCGCCTCGTCGGTCACCGCCGCGAGGTAGGTCGCGCGATGGCCATCGGCCGAGAGCACCTCGAGCGCGCCGTCGATGTGGTGCTTGCTCGCGGCCTCGATGAGGTGCGCCTCGTCGAGCTTGCCGACCGCCGCGTTGACGACGTCCCGCTGGCCGGCCCGCCACGCGATCGCGAGCAGCTCGAGGCGGCCCGCATGATCGGCCTCGGGCAGCACGTCGAGGGCGGCGGCGACGAGCTCGGACTCCGGCGGCGGGATCGCGGCGATCGCCCGGAGCGCGTCGCGCAGCCCCGCCAGGTCCTCGGGCTCGAGCTGCTCGAGCGCCCACAGCGCGAGCAGGCGGCGCAGGCACGGATCCGTGAAGCCGGCGGTGTGGGTCGGCTCGACCACGTCGAACAGGGCGGGCGCGCAATCATGGCGCGCCGCGGGTGTCATGCAGGTGAAGGCGCCACCACGCAGCAGCGCGATGGCGAGGTGCCGCTCGACCTCGGGCGGCACCTCCATGAGCTTGTCCTGCCAGTCGAGCCCGGTCGGTGCGATCCGCTGCCACAGCGCGATCGCGTCCGCGGCGGTCGTGAGCTTGACCTGCGCCCAGTCGATCGCGAGGAGGCGAATCGGCGGCGGGCGGTGCAGATCCGGATCGGGCTGCGCGGGTCGCGCTGCCGGCGCGCCGACCACGGGCCCGGCGGTCGGCGTCGATCGGGATTGCGCGGGAGAGCGGGGCGATCCGCCACACGATGCCAGCAAGGCAATCGCCGCAGCGACGGTGAATCGTGAGCTGAACACTTCTATGAGACCCGTGCTTCGAGGCAAGGTTTCGAAGATTTCGACGACGGCCTGATCCTGCCAGGTTTCGTGGCGGGATGTTCGCCGCAGCGCAGCGCAGCGCGGCCCGTCGTCGAGATCGAGAACCGTGCTCCGGGCCCATGGTCCGCGCGCTCCAGGAGAGGAATATCCAGATGAAGAACACGATCGCGATGCTGACGATGGTCGGGTTGGTTGGGGTTGCCACGGCGCAGCCGGCGCCGACGCCCGCGAAGCCGGCGACGCCGGCCGCCAAGGCCGACGCGAAGACCACGATGACCACGACGACCACCACGACGCCGGTGAAGCCCGACGCCAAGGCCGCGAAGCCGGTGATGCCGAAGCCGCCGACCGAGCTCGGCGACATGGCCAAGGTCGCCGTCGGCACCTGGCGCTGCGCCGGCTCCGAGACCGGTCAGGACGGCGCGAGCGGCAAGCTGACCGCGACGGTTCGCGGGAAGCTGGATCTCGACAAGTGGTGGATCACGGAGTCGATGGACGCCAAGGGCGCGCGCGGCTCGTACAAGAGCGTCGCGTACACGACCTACGATCCGGGTTCGAAGAAGTGGCGCCGCCTCTCGGTCGACAGCATGGGCAACCAGTTCGTCGGCACGTCGGACGGCATGAAGGAGAACAAGCTCACCTGGAACATGGACATGATGGGCGGCATGGGCGCCGGCATGTTCCGTGACTACCTGGACCTGACCGATGCGAAGGCCGGCGTGAAGCTGTGGGGCGAGATGTCGATGGACAAGGGCAAGACCTGGAACAAGGTCTACGAGCTCACCTGCAAGAAGTAGTCGATCACAGGGCGGCGACGGGCGCGGCGCACGTCGCCGCCAGGAGCGGCTGGTCGCCGCTGGTCGCCTGCCAGGCCGTCACCACGCGCGGCCTCGCTCACACGGTCGACGCGCTGGCGAGGATCTCCTCGCACAGCCGCGCGTAGTCCATGCCGGCCTGCTTCGCGATCTTCGGCAGCAGGCTCGTCGCGGTCATCCCGGGCAGCGTGTTGACCTCGAGCACGAACGCCTCGCCGTTCGGCCGGATCCGGAGATCGGGCCGCGCGTGGCCGGTGCAGCCGAGCGCGTCGTACGCGGCGAGGGCGAGCTCGTGGCAGCGGGCGACGACGTCGGCCGGCAGCTCGGGCGGCAGCAGGTAGCGCGTGTCGGTGCGCTTGTACTTCGCCTCGTAGTCGTAGAACTTCGTCGCGGGCCGGACCTCGACCGAGCCGAGCACGGTGCCGTTGAGGATCCCGACGAACACCTCGGTGCCCGCGATGTAGTCCTCGACGATCACCGGGCCGTGGAACGTGCGCGCGGCGGCGACGGCGGCGGCGAGCTCGCGGGGATCCTCGACGAGGGTGACCCCGACCGAGCTGCCCTCGTTCGCCGGCTTGACGATGCACGGCAGCGCCCAGTCGGCGAGCGCGTGCGTGGCGTCGCTGCCCGATGCCGGACCGTCGTGCGGCAGCACCCGCCAGCGCGGCGTCGGCACCGCCCTGGACTCGAAGATCCGCTTCGACATCACCTTGTCCATCGCGAGCGCACTCGCGAGGATCCCGGATCCGGTGCACGGGATCCGCAGGCACGCGCACAGGCCCTGGACCGCGCCGTCCTCGCCCCACGTGCCGTGCAGCGCGTTCCAGATCGCGTCCGCGCCCGAGTCCTCGACGAGCTGCGCGAGGCTGGTGCCGGGCTTCCAGTCGATGCCGACCACGTCCCAGTTGCGCTCGCGCAGGGCCGCGAGCACGCCGGTGCCGGTGTTCAGCGAGACCTCGCGCTCCGCCGACAGCCCGCCCATGACGACGGCGATGCGCTTGCCCGTGAACGGATGGAGCATGCTCCTTTCTAACGCTCCCGGGAGGCGAGGTCAGTCCCGCGCCGCGACGATTTCTCGGCGGTCGGCCCGCGCCTCGAGCGCGAGCTTCACTCCGACCCGCTCGGCGCGAGCGCGGGATCGGTGGGTGTGGGCTCGGCCGGCGCGGGGCCGTACGGATCGTACGGATCTCCGGTCGCCGGCGCCGCCGGCGGGGGCTCCGTGGGCGGCTCACCAACCGCCGGCGGGGCGGCCGGGGTCGGTGGCGGCGCGCGCCACGCCGCGATCGAGTGCGTGAAGCTGACGGTGGCGAACGCGCGGATGCCATCGGGAGCCACGCGGCCGTCGAGGATCGCGTCGCGACGCAGCGAGTGGGTCGCCTCGAGCGAGATCCCGAGCGCGACGCCACCCGCGAGCGAGTAGGTCCCGTCGAAGCTGCCGCCGAGCACGTGCTCCTCGCCCCGCGTCGTCTTGTCGGGGTAGTGGACCGCGCGCGTGCCGAACAGCGCGCCGTTCACGGTCACCGGCCCGCGCTCGACGTGCGCCCAGCCGGCGACGCGATCCTCCTGCACCAGCTCGACGAGCAGGTTGGTGTGGAGGCCGCGATCGTAGGTCGCGCCAACGCCGGTGCGGGGCGAGCCCGCCGCGATCCCGGCGTGGACGTACAGGATCGTCTTGTCGGGGACCTCGGAGCTCGTGATCACGGTGTCTTCGCTCGTCAGCGTCCCGGTCGCGCTCACGCCGACGGTCGCGTCGAGGAGCACCTTCTCGGTGCCGGGGCCGAAGCCGGCGATGCGGAGCGGCCAGAACTCGGCGACCGCCGTGCCGGTGGCGTCCTGCACGCCGTGCGCGCCGAACCCGAAGATGTCGATCGTGCGATCCGCGAGCGCCGTCGACGGCCGCCGGTGCCCGAGGCGCACGAAGTACGCGTCGACCACGATCTCCTGGCGCGACGCCTCGCCGGCCGGGAACCCGCGCCAGTGATAGCGCTGCTCGATCATCACGCCCGGAAAGGCCCAGTAGTACGTGCCGCCGTGCCGCAGGTAGCGCATCCCCTCCATCCACACCCCGAAGCCGACCTCGCTGTACGGCTCGGGGGTCACCGCGCGCGAGGCGGTCAGCGCCGGGGTCTTGTTGAGCGCGCCGAACGCCCGGCCGCGCAGCGGGAAGATCGAGAACGCGAGGCCCTCCGCCTCGGGGAGGCCGCTGAGGTCGAGGCCCTCGGGGAGGCACAGCGAGGCCGAGCCATCGACGCTGGCGCGCGCGCGATCATCGACGCTCGTCGACGTGCGGCCGCGCACGAGCAGGTCCGCTCGCGCCAGCGAGCAGCGATCACCGTCGACATGGGCGGAGGCGAGCACGCTGACGTCGGCACCGGCGCGGTCGACATCGAAGCCAGCGCCCGCGGTCGCGCTGAGGTCCACGCCCGCGCCGCGCACCGGGTTGCTCTCGAGCGCCATGGCGGCGAGCAGCAGCGCGTCGTCGACGTCCTGCTGCGCGGTCTGCAGCTGCTGGAGCAGCGCCGTGACCTTGGCTTCCTGGGACGGCGAGAAGCGACGAGCGACGGCGCGCCCGAGCGCGAGTGGATCGCTCTCGGCGCGGGCCGAGCTCGCGTGCAGGACGACGAGACCGACGCACAACCACCTGCGCATCGCGCCAGCATATCAGCTCGTCGGCACGGTCCTGGTGCTCCCGCGCGGCACGAAGCGGCGAGGACCTGGTCGGAGCTGGCAGCGAGCGAGCGCTGCGCTCAGGAGGCGCCGACGATCACCGGCTCGGGGACGAGCGTGACGCCGAACCGCGCGTGCACGCCGTCCTGGATCGCACGGGCGAGGCCGAGCAGCTCGGCCGTCGTGGCACCTCCCCGGTTGACGAGCGCGAGCGCGTGCTTCCGCGAGATCCCGACGCGGCCGACCGTGTAGCCCTTCGCGAAGCCGGCCTGCTCGATCAGCCAGCCGGCGCTCAGCTTCGTGGCGCCATCGGCGGCCGCGAACCGCGGCATCGTGGTGCCGGCGGGGACCCGCGCCTCGATCGCGGTGAGGGCCAGCGCGTCGACGATCGGGTTCATGAAGAACGAGCCGGCGCTGCGCGACTCGGGATCCGCGGCGTCGACCACCATGCCCTTGCCGCGGCGCAGCTCGATCACGGTGCGGCGGACGTCGGCGAGCGGCGCGTGACCGCCCTCGCCGATGCCGAGCGCGCGCGCGAGCTCCGGGTACTTGATCGGCGCGCTCTCCGGCGAGCGCGCGAACCGGAACCGCACCTCGACGATGATCCACCGGGCGCTGCCCTTGAACACGCTCGAGCGGTAGCCGAACCCGCAGGCGGTGCGATCGAAGGTCGCGAGCTGGCCGGTCTCGCGATCGAGGGCGCGCACGAGCACGATGGTGTCGGCGACCTCCTGGCCGTACGCCCCGACGTTCTGCATCGGCGTCGCGCCGACGAGGCCGGGGATGCCCGACAGGCACTCGGTGCCCGCGAGCCCGGCGTCGATCATCTGCGCGACGAAGGCGTCCCAGCGGACGCCGGCGAACGCCGACACGAGCGCGGAGGTCTCGGCGAGCTCGACCTGCACCGTGGCCAGCGCCATCTCGATGACGAGCCCGTCCCAGCCGCGATCCCCGACGACGAGGTTCGAACCGCCACCGAGCACGAGGACCGGCTCGCGCGCGGCGGCCGCGAGGGCGAGCGCCTCGTGGAGGTCCGCGACGGTCTCCGCGCGCACCAGGCGCCGCGCTGCACCGCCGAGGCCGAGCGTGGTGCGCGGCGCGAGGGGCGCGTCGTGGGTGACCTGGATCGGCACGCTACTGCGACGCACCGGCGCGCAGCCGCGCGGCGCAGGTCTCGTAGCGCTGGAGCTCGCGCACGATGGCCTCGACGTCGTCCCCCGACAGCTCGGCGCGCTCCCGCTCCGTCATCAGCGCGCCCCAGCGGACGGCGATCGGCTCGGCGCACGCCGGCGTCGTGCAAGCGCAGACCTCCGTCGCCAGGCCGCGCGCCTGCGCGACCATCGGGGACCCGGGCGCGGCCCGCTCCTGCGAGCAGGCGCCGAGCCCGAGCCCGCACAGCAGCGGCAGCAGGCGACGCAGCACCGCTACCTCGCGACCGTCGCGCTCGACTCGTCGATGCGCACGAGGTTCTTCTTGGTGGCCGCGCCGAGCCGCTGCTCGAGCAGCGCGATCACCTCGTTGCACGACAGCTGGATGTTGCCGGCGCCGAGCGTGATCACGAGATCGCCCGGGCGGGCGTGGCCATCGAGCCAGCCCGCGAGATCCTCGCGGCGCGGGATGTAGCTGATGTCCTTGTGCCCGGCCTCGCGCGCGAGCCGGACGACGACCTCGCTCGAGATGCCGTCGATCGGCTTCTCGCCAGCCGCGGCGATGTCACAGATCACGACCTTGTCGGCATCGTGGAACGCCCGCGCGAACTCGCCGAGCTGGTCCCGGGTGCGCGTGTAGCGATGCGGCTGGAACGCGGCGACGATCCGCCGCCCCGCGAACGAGCTCTTCGCGCCCGACAGCGTGGCCTTGACCTCGGCCGGGTGGTGACCGAAGTCGTCGACGACGGTGACGCCGCCGACCTCGCCCCGCACGGTGAACCGGCGCGCCACGCCCTCGAAGTGCGCGATCGCCTGGACGTAGGTCTCGAACGGGATGCCCATGAAGTCGGCGATCGCGAGCACGCCGAGGGCGTTGAGCACGTTGTGCTGGCCCGGCATCGGCAGCACGACCTCGCCGAGCTCGGCGGCGTGCCGCCACGCGACGAACCGCGTCGTCAGGCCGTCGGGCCGCACGTTGCGCGCGCGATAGGTCGCCTGCGACGAGATGCCGAACGTGGTGAACCGCTTCGTCAGGTTCGGCAGGATCGCCTGCACGCCGGGGTTGTCCATGCACAGCGCCGACATCCCGTAGAACGGGACGCGGTTGCAGAAGTCGGTGAACGCCTTCTTCACGTTGTCGAACGTGCCGTAGTGATCGAGGTGCTCGGGATCGACGTTGGTGACGATCGCGGCGGTCGGGGTCAGCGTCAGGAACGAGCCATCGCTCTCGTCGGCCTCGGCCACGAGGTAGTCGCTCTTGCCCCAGCGCGCGTTGGCGAGACCGAGCGAGTTGACGCGGCCGCCGATCACCGCGGTCGGATCGTAGCCGGCGGCCATCAGGACGGTGTGCATCATCGTCGTCGACGTGGTCTTGCCGTGCGCGCCCGCGACGGCGATGCCGTACTTCATGCGCATCAGCTCGCCGAGCATCTCGGCGCGCGGGATCACCGGGATCTGGCGCGCGCGGGCGGCCTCGACCTCGGGGTTGTAACCCTTGATCGCGCTCGACACGACGACGACGTCGGCCTCGCCCAGGTGGTCGGAGCGGTGGCCCTTGAGGACCGAGCAGCCGATCTGTGAGAGGTGCCGCGTGATCTCCGTGTCGTTCATGTCGGAGCCCGACACGCGGTAGCCCATGTTCGCGAGCACCTCCGCGATGCCGCACATCCCCATGCCGCCGATGCCCACGAAGTGGATCTTGGTGTCTTGCTTGCGGAACATGCTGCCTGCTGGGAAGAACGCGGGGCGCGCCGCGGCTATGCCGCGCGTGACGACCTTGATATCAGAGCCCGCGCAGCTGGGCTACCACGCCGGGACGCCCGGCCCTGCGACTTCCTCGGGCGACCTGCGCGACGGAGCGCGCCGGCCCGGCGGCAGGCCGCATCCCACCCCGCGCGCGGCCCGGCGG
>JALZOI010000633.1 GCA_030857245.1 Myxococcota bacterium | reverse complement strand
GACGAGGAGGAGGTTCGCCTCGCTCGGGAAGACCTCGAGGCCCGTCGCGGCGAGCGCCCTCGCAAGCCCGGTACGGGCGGCGACGACGTCGGCGGCGCGCGCGGCGCACCATGCGCTCGCCTCCTCGACGAGGAACGTGGCGGCGACCTGATCGAGCGCGCTGAGGTTGTAGGGCGGGCGGACCTTCTCGAGCACGCCGGCGATCGCGGGCGCCGCGATCGTGAAGCCGACGCGCAGGCCCGCCATCCCGATCTTCGAGAGCGTCCGCATCACGACGAGGTTCGGATGGTGCGGCAGCTCCGGCAGGTTGGTGACGCCGCTGTACGCGAGGTACGCCTCGTCGGAGACGATCACCGTGTCGCGGTGGCGCGCCGCGAGCTCGAGCGCGAACGCCGGGCGCCACAGCGTGCCCGTCGGATTGTTGGGGAGCGCGAGGAACACGACGCTCGGGCGATGCTCGTCGATCGCGCGGAGCACCGCGGCCTCGTCGAGCTCGAACCGCGCCGTCAGCGGGACCTCGACGCACGGCAGCCCGCGCGCGATCGCCGCGAGCTTGTAGTACACGAAGCTCGGCACCGGGTAGAGCACCGGTCCGGCGAAGGCCGCGCACAGCAACGCGATCAGCTCGTCGGAGCCGTTGCCGAACACGAGCTGCTCGGGGGCGACCCCGAGGCGACCCGCGAGCACCGTGCGCAGCCGGCGCGCCGCCGGATCGGGGTAGCGCTCGAGCGCGACCTCGCCGAGCGCGGCCGCGAGCCGGGTGCGCAGCTCGGCAGGCAACGCGAACGGCAGCTCGTTGGCGTCGAGCTTGGCGACGAGCCGGGGCGGCACCGGCACGTGGTACGCGGCGCTGCCTCGCAGCACCTCGGGGACCCGCGCCGCGAGCGGCCCGAGGTCGAGTGCGCGCTCAGCCACGACGGCGACCTCGCATCAGCGCCGAGCGGCCATGGCCGTCGAGCCCCTCGCACGCCGCGAGCGTGGCGATCGCATCGGCGTGCGCGGCGGCGCTGACGGCGTCGTACTCGATCACCGAGGTCTGCTTGCGGAAGTCGTGGACGCCGAGCGGCGACGCGTAGCGGGCGGCTCCGCCGGTGGGCAGCACGTGGTTGCCACCCGCGAGGTAGTCACCCGCCGCTTCCGAGGAGTACGCGCCGACGAAGATCGCGCCTGCCGTCGTGCAGCGAGCGGCGGCCGCGCGCGCGTCGGCGATCTGGAGCTCGAGGTGCTCGGGCGCGAACGCATTGGCGAACTCGATCGCGGCGTCGATCGACGGCACGAGGACGGCGGCGCCATGCGTGCGCAGCGCGTGCTCGGCGATCGCGGCCCTCGGCAGATCGGCGAGCTGACGCCCGAGCTCGCCGTCGACGGCCGTGGCGAGGTGGGCCGACGTCGTCACGAGGATCGCGCGCGCCTCCTGATCGTGCTCGGCCTGCGCGATCAGATCGGCCGCGACCCACGCTGGATCGGCGTCGGCGTCGGCGATGATCAGCACCTCCGACGGACCGGCGATCGAATCGATGTCGACCTCGCCATAGACCTGGCGCTTCGCCGACGCGACCCATGCGTTCCCCGGGCCGACGATCTTGTCGACGCGCGGCACCGTCGCCGTCCCGAAGGCGAGCGCGGCCACGGCCTGCGCGCCCCCGAGCTCGAACACGCGGTCGACGCCGGCGAGGCGCGCAGCGAGCAGCGTCTCGGGCGAGGCGCCCGGGGTGACCATGATGATCTCGGGGACGCCGGCGACCTTCGCGGGGATCGCCGTCATCAGCACGCTCGACGGATAGCGCGCGGTGCCGCCGGGCACGTAGAGCCCGACGCGCGCGAGCGGGCGCACCCGGAGCTCGACGCGCACGCCGTCGAGATCGACATCGACGCCAGGATCGATCACGCGCTCGTGGAACCCGCGGATCCGGCGGACCGCGAGCTCGAGCGCGAGGCGCACCGGCGCGGCGACCTGGTCGGCGAGCTCGTCCCAGCGCTCGCGCGGCACCTCATAGCTGCCGGCCGTGGGCTCGCGCCGATCGAAGCGCCGCGTGTAATCGGCGACCGCCGCGTCACCGCGCGCGCGCACGGCGGCGATGATCGTGGCGACCTGCTCGTCGATCGTGCCGGCCATCCGCGTCGAGCGCACGAGCAGGCTGCGAGCTTCGGGCGAACCGGCCTGGAACTGTCTCAACCACACGCGCGCAGCATGGCACGTTCATCCCCGACGATCGACGGAGCCGCCCATCCGCACTGCGACGCGATGCCGCTGCCGCTGCCGCTGCGCTGGCGCGTCAGTTTGGCTGCGTGCGCCGCTTGCTGCGCTTCTCGGGCACCGCGTCGGTCGCCGGCGCTCCCTCGCGCTCCGGGATCTTCACCTTGTCGGGATCGTAGCGGTCGATGTCGGGCTTCGGGTTCTTCGGGTCGTACGCGGGTTCTTCGATCGGCTTCGGCGTGGCGTCCGGTCCCGGCGGCAGCGGGCCCTCGAGCGAGCCGCCCGGCAGCAGTGAGGGATAGCGATCCGCGTAGCTCTCGACCATCGCCGCCGGGACCTGCTCGCGGCCGCGGCCGCCGACCTTGATGACGTGCTGCTTCGCGGGCCACAGCACCCAGGCCTCGCCGTTGCCGGTGATCGAGAGCGTGCGAGCACCGCCGATCTTGCCCTCCTCCACCTGGTACCCCTGCTCGGCGGCGAGCCGGCGCGCGAGCTTCACCGTCTCGCGAACCACCCCGGCCTCTCGCTCGTAGCGGGTCACGAACACGTTGACGATGTCGGCATCCTCGACCCGCCCCCGCTGCTCCGCGGCGTCGGTCACATAGCTCGCGGTGTAGGCCTCCGCCTTGTTCCCTTCGACCCACACCTCGACGTCGAGCACCGGCTGGAACCGTCGGAACTTCCACGAGCCGAGGTCCGCTTCGACCACCCCGCGCTCGGGGATCGGAGGTGTGCCACCGCATGCCACAAGCGCTGCGATCACCACGAGGTAGAGGACGCGCATGCCGTGCAATCGTAGCGCGTCCATCCGTCGGCGTCTGTCGTTGACACCGCCCCGCCATCACTGAATAGTCCGCCCCCATGGCCAGCTATCTGTTCTCCAGTGAATCTGTCACCGAAGGTCACCCGGACAAGCTTTGCGATCAGGTCTCTGACGCGATCGTCGATGCCTGTCTCGCGGCCGACCCGAACAGTCGCGTGGCCTGCGAAGCCGTGGCCAAGACCGGCTTCGTGCTGCTCGCTGGCGAGATCACGACGAAGGCCCAGCTCGACTACCAGTCCATCGTCCGCGGTGTCGTTCGCGACATCGGGTTCGTCGGCTCGCAGACCGGGTTCGATGCCGACACGTGCGCCGTCATGGTGTCGGTCGCGCAGCAGTCGCCCGACATCGCGCAGGGCGTCGATCGTGGCGACGCCGCGAAGCAGGGCGCCGGCGATCAGGGCCTGATGTTCGGCTACGCGTGCGACGAGACCAAGGAGCTGATGCCGCTCCCCATCCAGCTCGCGCACCAGCTCGCGCTCAAGCTCGCGGACGTCCGCAAGAAGAAGTCGAAGGGCATCGACTGGCTGCGCCCCGACGGCAAGACCCAGGTCTCGGTCCGCTACGAGGACGGCGAGGTCACGGGCATCGAGGCGGTCGTCGTCTCCACGCAGCACGACGAGAAGGTCAAGCAGAAGACCATCGAAGAGGCGATCCGCGAGTACGTGATCAAGCCGGTGCTGCCGGCGAAGCTGATCACGAACAAGACCAAGTTCCACGTCAACCCGACGGGGCGCTTCGTCATCGGTGGTCCGCACGGCGATGCCGGCGTCACCGGCCGCAAGATCATCGTCGACACCTACGGCGGGTTCGCCCGCCACGGTGGCGGCGCCTTCTCGGGCAAGGATCCGAGCAAGGTCGATCGCTCGGCGGCGTACTACGCGCGCTACATCGCGAAGCATGTCGTCGCGGCCGGGCTCGCCCGGCGCTGCGAGGTCCAGTTCGCGTACGCCATCGGCGTCGCCGAGCCGGTCTCGATGCTGGTCGACACCTTCGGCACCGGCGTGGTGTCGGACGACAAGCTCACGAAGGCGGTGCTCGCGACGTTCGACGCGCGCCCGGGCATGCTGATCAAGGAGCTCGACCTCCGCCGTCCGATCTTCCGTCAGACCGCGGCGTACGGCCACTTCGGCCGCGAGCTGCCGGACTTCACGTGGGAGAAGACGCCGCTCATCGACAAGCTCAAGGAGCAGGCGGCGGCCGGCAACGGCCACACCGTCTACGGCAACGGCAAGGCGCCCGGCAAGAAGGGCGGCGCCACCAAGAAGACCGGCGCCGTCGCGCGCGCCTGAGCACGGACTCGCTGCGTCCCGGCTGACGACCGACGGCACCCACGGGGGTGCCGTTGTCGTTTGCGCCGGCGCATCCCCGGCGTCGCGGCTGGCGGCGAGTGACGGAAGTCTCCGCGCGGGCGCGGCCATCCATGTCACAGTCGAGCATCGTGCGCGCCGTCCTGCTTGCCGCGATCCCGGCTGCGCTCCTGCTGCGCGCGCCGATCGCCGGCGCGTTCGTGCCGGGTGAGCGC
>JALZOI010000632.1 GCA_030857245.1 Myxococcota bacterium | reverse complement strand
GCGCCGCCGAGCGCCGCCGCCAGCTCCAGGCCGGCATCGACAAGCCGCGCCTCGCGCAGTGCATGCGCTCGATCGCCAAGGCGGGCCTGACCGGCACCTACGTGCAGATCGAGATCTCGGTTGGTGCGCAGGGCGCGATCGGCTTTCTCAACGTGATCGACAGCGATCTGCCGTCGGCGACCGCGAGCTGCGTGCGGGGCGTGCTCGCCGAGGTCCGGTTTGGAGCCGGAGCGCCGGCGACGTGGCGCGAGCGGGTCGAGCTCTGAGGGCTTCGTCGGGAGCGACTAGAAGGTGATGCCGAGCGACAGCCGCACGGAGCGGTACTCGCCCTCGTGCAGCGCTGCCGGCGGTGCCCAGCGCAGGTCGTCGGAGCAGCACGCCGTCAGTGCGTCGTCCGCCAGATAGCCGTACTCGGGAGCCTCCACGGAGCGGCCGCCGAGCCGGACGTCGAGCCCGAGCGTCAGCCCGTTGGTCGCGCGGTACTCGAGGCCGAGTCCGCCCTCGATGTGCGTGCCTTCCGTGGTCTGGTAGTCGTTGCTCGCGTGGTCGATGCCGAGGCCGGCGAACAGCACCGGCATCAGCGTGCCGCGCTCGAGCAGGTCGACGACGAGCAGCGCCGTCGCCGTCCGCACCACGGTGCGGTTGTAGTCGAGCTCCGGATCCGACTCGATCTTCGTCACCTCGAGCTGACCGGAGATCCGGCGGCCGAAGCGTAGCCGGCCGAAGAGGCCGAGGGTGCCATCACCATCGCCCTCCGCGTCGACCTTGCTCTGCAGCGAACCGACGCTGATGCCGGCCGTGACCGGTCCGGCGGTGGCGAGCAGGGGTGACCCGAGGACGGTGAGGGCGGCGAGGGCGGCGGCAGTGGAGGAGGCGCGCATGCGACTCGACGAGAGCATGCGGCGTGCCGGCGCAAGCCGGCGGAAAGAGGTGCGCGGCCGCGCGTGCTCATCAGGAATTCGTGTCCCGGTAGAAAAGAGCCCTCAGCAATACGGATCGGACGGGTGCTCCGACGGAGGATGGCCCGGCTAGAGTCCGACCGATGCAGGTGGCCAGCGCCGTGGTCCGGTCGCGGGACGGACGGAGCGACGTGCATCGAGCGCGCGGCGCAGGGCCGCTGCGGCTGCTGTGTCCGCGCAAAGCGGGGCGCGCGGGGTGGATCGTCACGAGCAGCCTCGGCGGGGGGCTCGTGGATGGCGACGCGGTCGCGCTGGAGGTGGACGTGCACGCCGGCGCGACGTGCGTGATCACGACGCAGGCGTCGACCAAGGTCTATCGCGGGACGGCGCGCCAGCGATTGGACGTGCGGGTACGCGGCGACGCGCTCGCCCTGGTGGTGCCGGATCCCGTCGTGCCGTTTCGCGGGGCGCACTACGTCCAGACGACCGCCGTCGCGCTCGATGGGGGCGCATCGCTCGTGCTGTCGGACGTGGTGACCGCGGGGCGGGTGGCATTCGGCGAGTGCTGGTCGGCGGCGTACCTCGCCACCACGCTCGACGTCGGGATCGCCGAGACGCGCGTGCTGCTCGATCGGCTGGTCCTCGACCCGGCGCACGGGCCGGTGGCTGCGCGGATGGGGCGGTTCGAGGCGATCGCGACGGCGGTGCTCGTCGGGCCGCGCGTGGCGGAGGTCGCGCAGGCGCAGCTCGCCCGGATCGCGCGCATGCCGATCGAGCGCGGCGCGGCGGTGGTCATCGCCGGGAGCCCGCTGCGAGATGGCGCGGTGTTCCGGATCGCCGGCGAGCGGGTCGAGGCCGTCGTCCACGCCACGCGCGCGCTGCTCCGCGACGCCTGCGCGCAGGCGGGCGAGGATCCGTGGTCCCGACGGTGGTGACGCCACGAGCGCGCCTCAGCCGGGCCGCGGGTGCTACGAACCCGTCGTGAGGCTCGCACCGCGGGATGTCGACAAGCTGATGCTGCACCAGGCGGGCGTCCTCGCGCAGAAGCGGCTGGCCCGCGGCCTTCGCCTCAACCACCCGGAGACCATCGCGCTGCTCGCGACGCAGCTGCTCGAGCTGATCCGCGACGGGCGGTCCGTCTCCGAGCTCATGGACCTCGGGCGCACGCTGCTCGGGCGCTACCAGGTCATGGACGGCGTGCCCGAGCTCGTCGCCGAGGTCCAGGTCGAGGGCACGTTCCCCGACGGCACCAAGCTCGTGACCGTGCACCACCCGATCGTCGCCGATCATGGCGATCTCGAGCTCGCGCTCTACGGCAGCTTCCTGCCGGTGCCCGACCGCTCGCGGTTCGACGAGGTGCCGCGCACCCAGATCCCGGGCGAGCTGCTGCCGGCTGCGGGTCACGTCGTGCTCAACGAGGGGCGGCCGACGCTCGAGCTCCTGGTCACCAACACCGGCGACCGCCCGATCCAGGTCGGTAGTCACTGTCACTTCATCGAGACGAACCGGGCGCTCGCCTTCGATCGGGTCGCGGCGACGGGCATGCACCTCGACATCCCGGCTGGCGCCGCGGTGCGCTTCGAGCCGGGCGAGCAGAAGACGGTGCGGCTCGTGACCGGACGGCGCCCGGGCGACGTCGCCTCCGGACCGCACGAGCGGGCCGCTCCCGACGCCGGCGGGACGGCGGCGTCGTCGTGAGCCACATCCTCGACCGGCGCGCGTACGCCGAGCTCTACGGTCCGACGGTCGGCGATCGCGTGCGGCTCGGCGACACCGGCCTGATCGCCGAGGTGGAGCGCGACTTCAACGTGTACGGCGACGAGTGCAAGTTCGGCGGCGGCAAGGTGCTCCGCGATCGCATGGGCCAGTTCGCCGGGGCCGACGACAGCGACGCGCTCGACCTCGTGATCACGAACGCGCTCGTCATCGACTGGACCGGCATCTACAAGGCCGACCTCGGGATCAAGCACGGCCGGATCGTCGGCATCGGCAAGGCCGGCAACCCGACGGTGATGCGCGGGGTGCACCCGTTGATGATCGTCGGCGTCACGACCGAGGCGATCGCGGCCGAGGGCCTGATCGTCACGGCCGGCGGCATCGACGCGCACATCCACTTCATCTGTCCGCAGCAGGCCGACGAGGCGCTGGCGAGCGGCGTCACCACGTTCGTCGGCGGCGGCACCGGGCCGACGACCGGCACCAACGCGACGACGTGCACGCCGGGCGCGCGGCACATCGAGCTGATGCTGCAGGCGACCGACACGATTCCGCTCAACATCGGGCTGACCGGCAAGGGCAACACGTCGCTGGCGAACGGGCTCGTCGATCAGATCCGCGCGGGGGCGATCGGCCTCAAGCTCCACGAGGACTGGGGCACCACGCCGACCGCGATCGACACGTGCCTGTCGGTCGCGGAGGCCGAGGACATCCAGGTCACGATCCACACCGACACGCTGAACGAGTCGGGCTACGTCGATGATTCGATCGCGGCGTTCAAGGGCCGGACGATCCACACCTACCACACCGAGGGTGCGGGCGGCGGGCATGCCCCCGACATCCTCCGGGTGTGCGGCGAGCCCAACGTCATCCCGAGCTCGACGAACCCGACGCGGCCCTACACGGTCAACGCGCTCGACGAGCACCTCGACATGCTGATGGTGTGTCACCACCTCGATCGCGAGATCCCCGAGGACGTCGCGTTCGCGGAGAGCCGGATCCGCGGCGAGACGATCGCGGCCGAGGACATCCTCCACGACCTCGGCGCGCTCTCGATCATCTCGAGCGACAGCCAGGCGATGGGCCGCGTCGGCGAGGTGATCACGCGGACGTGGCAGACCGCGCACAAGATGCGCGAGCAGCGCGGGCGGCTGCCGAGCGAGCAGGGCGACAACGACAACAACCGGATCCGCCGCTACGTCGCGAAGTACACGGTGAACCCGGCGATCGCTCACGGCATGTCGCACGTCATCGGCTCGGTCGAGGTCGGCAAGCTCGCCGACCTCGTGCTGTGGCAACCGGCGTTCTTCGGGATCCGGCCCGAGCTCGTGCTCAAGGGAGGCTTCGTCGCGTGGGCGCAGATGGGGGACGCGAACGCGTCGATCCCGACCCCGCAGCCGCGCCGCATGCAGCCGATGTTCGGGGCGCGAGGCCGGGCGGTCGGCGCGACGTCGCTCGCGTTCATCTCGCAGCGCGCGTGGCACGAGGGCCGCGTCACGGAGCTCGGGCTGACCAAGCAGCTCGCGGTCGTGCGCGGCTGCCGCGACATCGGCAAGCGGCACATGAAGCTCAACGACACGCTGCCGAAGCTCGAGATCGATCCCGAGAGCTACGAGGTCCGCGCCGACGGGCAGCTCCTGACCTGCGAGCCCGCGCGGACGCTGCCGCTCACCCAGCGCTACAGCCTGTTCTGATGACGACCTCGTGGCTCGTGCTGCAGCTGGCGGACTCCGCATTTCCGACGGGCGGGTTCGCGCATTCGGCGGGGCTCGAGGCGACGATGCAGGCCGCGGCACCCGGCGAGCCGGTGGCGGTCGAGGCGTTCTGCGGCGAGTTGCTCGGCACGGTGACGCACGGCGCGCTGCCGATCGTCGGCGCGGCGTACGACGCGCCGGCGCGACTCGCGGAGCTCGACGCGCTCACCACCGC